>JAQWRF010000025.1 GCA_029243845.1 Planctomycetota bacterium
TTCACGAATGCGCGCGCAGCCTCCGGAATAGTGGGGTCTTCAATCGCGACCAGCGGATCTTCGCCGTTGCGGATTTTCCCGATGAAGTTATTGATGGGGGCAATATCAGCGCCAGCTTTTTGCATCGCATTAACATACATCTCAAAATGAGAGAGCGGTTCGCCGTGTCGGTCATAATCAGACTCTTCATCAAGAGCGATCTCGTTGATAAACCGACGGAGCTTACTATTCGAAGTAGGAACCCAAATATTATCAACGCAAGCTAAAGTGCCTTGCAGCGTTTTTAAAAGACACATGAAATCCCATACAGCAAACACGTGTGTTTGCATGAAGAGCTTTACCTTATCCGCTGTATTCACACTCTCGTAAAGAGGGTGTGAATACAGTTCAGACTTAAGATCGCTGAGCTCAGACTGTAGCGTTTTCACGGCATGCATCAGCGTAAACCGCAAAGCGCTTTTCGCGGTCTGTTATAAATTTATTTATACCAGCAAGCAAGCTCTCGGCATCAATCTTGGCTTCGGCAATGACTTCTTCGCCCGAACCACCTGTGCGCCAGCGATCGTCCCAATCGGAGCCCATCGCATATTTGAATGAGGTCTTGTGTGCCGTCCATAGCCACATCATTTGGCGCGCGCCATTGGTGATGAACGTGGAGTTAAACCAGTCGGCTTCCGACGCAATGGACTCTTGATAAGCTGCGTCTTGCTTCATGAATAGCTCGTGTGAAACAGCAGCAACTAATTTAACGTTTGGACCATTGCCATCAAAAGCACCTGCCTTCAACAACTTAATCACTTCAGCAGTAGAAGATGTCCCGCGCACAAACACACAACCATCTTTTGGACGGCTGGCATCATAGTCACGAATCAGATACGCGCCTTTCGCTGCGTCTAAGTAACTGCCCATGCCAAGTGCCTCGCGATCAGGTATTTCTACATTTGGGCGCGTGGTATGCAACGCCACAATCGGAGTATCACAAGCAAGTGCTGCGGCCAAAGCCGGACCCACTTCGTTCGGTTCGTATGGGTGAATATCAATCACCTGGCCGCGTGGGAAGAACTGCGTAATACCCGGTGAGAAAATGCCAAAGTGCGTACGACTATCTTCAGCAGTCTCTGGTCCGGAGTGACCTGCAATCCAGATCGCCTTGCCCATGCGGTTTGGTGAATCTTGTGCTAACTGCGAGAACAAGCGCATCGGACCGTACTTCAAGTACGAGAACGAGCCGTATGTTGAACACGAACCCCAGTAGCCGACATAAGAGTTTTCAGGGTCATCCGACATGTTTGTCGAAGCCAATCCGCAGATGAGACCCGCGTTTGAGAACTCAGTAATTGCAGTCGGCAACAATGAACCTCCGACATTTTCGGAGCGATCGTACCAACCAAAACCCTTTTGGCCGCCCCAATCCTTCATGAAGCCATCAATGTTCGTTGAGCCAGCTAAATCTGCAGAAGCGGCAACCACAATAGGGCGGCCGTATTTCTCGCGGCCGACGCTGTTCATGTATGCAGCAACATTCGATAATCCTTTGCGGTTAGGCTGCATTTCACCAGGCTTGAAGAACATATCTTCAGGTAACTGCGCTGGGTCGGTTAAGGCTGCATCCTGGTATGGATCTTCTGCACCCAAGCGGAAGCCATCTATGTCAGCTAATGCTGGTACGCTGTCGCCCAACTCAACCAAGCGGTTTGCCAAGTACTCGCAGAAAGCGCCATCGTCAAGCAACGACATCACTTCTTGCAAATTAGTAGCTGTTTGCGCTTTGAACTCTTCTGCAGTGTCAGGCTTACCTTGACCGAAGCCAGTGAACTCTACGCCGTACTTGTCGGAAAAGAACTTTTTCGTGCCCCAGAATATTTCAGAGTTTGGCTTGTGCGCCGCGCCGTGTGAAGCATAGCCTTCAACTCCATAGCCACGGCCCTTGATTGTTTTAAACCAAGTGCAACGTGGTTGGTCGCCGTCAGCAAAAACGTTTTCTAACAAAGTAGAAGTCACCTGAGCATAATCCGTGCCATCGCTAACACCACGCGTGCGCCATCCGTATGAGTCGAACCACTCTTGTGGCTCGCCATAGACCATTGATGAATAAGGACGTGGGTCGATGCCGTTGTCGTTCCAGTCGAGCAGGTAGTTGAAATTACTCAAACCTAACCCCCAAGAAGTGTGCTTCGTTTCATGATGACAGCCTGCAGTGTGTCCGCCTTCTCCTTCCATCGCAAAGACGCGGACCTCATCAGCGCCAGCATGCTTGAGCGCTAGAGCCATGCCTGCTGCAGTGGGTGCACCGTGACCTGATGGACCGGTGTTGGTCGCAAAAATCATCGACTTGCCTTCAGATTCAGCGTGTCCGGAAATGCCACCGCGATTACGGAAGGTAAGTAAATCTTCCCACGTAAGTGTGCGCTCGGCACCACCATAAATTGCGTACTTGTCATCACCCGTTTTCTTGTGCATACGACGCATTGCTTCGTGATAAACAGCAAGCATGCCATAAATGAGTGGCGTACAGTGCCCAGCTACCAAAACAAAGCGATCGCTAAGACCTTTGTCGGGGCGACGGATGTCCCAACGCATTGCGCCAGACAAAGTAAGGGAAATCATTTGCTGCACTTTTGACCGCGAGCCGCCAGGGTGACCTGATTGGCGAAAGTTAAGCATCAAGTCGATGCACTGGTCTGTCATGTCACCGGCCTTTTCCCAGTACGGAAAAGCGGACTTCAAAGATTCAAAATCAGGGGTGGTACGGGCCATTTAGTTATTAGGTTTTAGAGAAGGGATGCCAACGCCATAACGCTCGAACCCATGTTCGGCGAGACGCTTAGCGGATAAAGCATTGCGGCCATCAAGGACCAACTTACGCTTCATTAGAGAGGCCATTTTTCCGTAATTAGGATTACGGTAGTCATTCCATTCGGTAGCCAGAATCAAAACGTCGGCACCGTCGATGGCTTGGTATTGGTCGTCGAGGTATTCGACGCCATCACCAATCAGTTCACGTGCGTTTTCAATCGCTTCTGGATCACAAGCGCGTACTGTTGCACCGCGTTCGGTTAAGCCAGCGCACAAAGTAATGGCAGGTGCTTCGCGCATATCATCGGTTTTTGGCTTAAACGCCAAGCCCCATAGCGCGACGGTAACACCACTTAAGTCTTCCCCGAAAAGTTCGGTCACCTTATGCAGCATCAACTTTTTCATCTCAGCGTTGACAGCTTCAACAGCATCAAGAATTTGGAAGTTATAGCCATGCTCTTGCGCCGTGTGCATAATCGCCTTTACATCTTTTGGGAAACAGGAGCCGCCGTAGCCGATGCCAGAGTAAAGGAATGGCTGGCCGATGCGAGCATCTGTGCCAACACCCTTACGCACCATTTCAACATTAGCGCCAGCTGCATCACAGATGAGCGCGATTTCGTTCATGAATGAAATGCGCGTAGCCAGCATTGCGTTCGACGCATACTTCGTCATCTCTGCAGATAGAGGGTCCATGCGAATAATGGGGGCGCCGTTGCGCGTGAACGGTTTGTACAATTCATCCATCAGTTCGAAGTCTTCGTCGGACTCGGCGCCAATGACGACGCGATCAGGACGTAAGAAGTCGTCGATAGCCGCGCCTTCTTTTAAAAACTCTGGGTTAGAGCAAACCGACATCTTATGCTCGGTTTGTGACTGTGCGAATTCTTTCACCTTCGCTGCAGTACCCACCGGCACTGTTGACTTGTCGACAATTAGTTTCGGCCCATTCGCCACTGCACCTATCGACTCGGCTACCTTAAACACCGCAGTTAAGTCAGCCCCACCATCAGCGTCTGACGGAGTACCAACAGCAATAAAGACTATGCGCGCATCGCCAACAGCAGTTTTTAAATCAGTGGTGAAATTAAGGCGTCCATTACGAACGTTTGATACCACTAACTCAGACAAGCCAGGTTCGTAAATAGGAACTTTACCTTTTAGCAAGCCCGCTATTTTTTCTTCGTCAATGTCCACACAGCTAACTTGGCTACCCATCTCAGCAAAGCAAGTGCCGGCAACTAAGCCAACATATCCAGTCCCTATTACGGCGATTTTCATGATTATTAAGCGGGGGCTTAGTCTTCGGTGTAACCGAGTTCAGAAAGAAGGTTGGTCATTTCACCAGTTTCAGAAACAAGACCGGGACGGGGTCCACGTTGGCTTGCTATTTTCTGTATAAATTCTACCGCCTCGCGCGCAAAGGACATATCAGAATTTGGCTTAACTACCAGCGGATTATTCTCCAGCGGGTCGTCATTAAGGTTAAGCAGGGTCAAAGTGCGATTAAACGAATCGAGGATGCCCTTCATGTTGCCATTGCGGTAACCACGAAACTCAATTTTCTTGGTCGGTCGCAGTAAATCCATTGTGACCTTGCGGTTTGTGTCTTCGCCTTCCCACATGGGGCGCATTGATTGGCCGCTGCGGCCTTGAAAAGGACTTAGATTCGATAAATCTAGCAAGGTGGGGGATAAGTCGCATATTGATACGCTGCCATTTACGGTGCGCCCAGCCTCAACGACACCTGGGGCGCGTATCACCATCGGCACGCGCATTGATTCGTCATATAAGGTTAAGTGATGCCCACGCTCGCCGTGTTCTAAAAAGGCATCGCCGTGATCAGAAACAATCGCAATAATCACATCGTTCTCAATGCCCCATTCCGTGAGCTTAGCAAAGAAGCGCGCAAGTTGATCATCGGTGTAACGAATTTCAGCTTCGTAAAGCGCCTTAAGGTGCTTCGCTTGGTCAAGACTCAACTCGATGTCGAAGTTCACCAATTCGGTGCCGTCCACTTCACCAGCAAAATCAGGGTGAAACATGTCGACGTATTTTTGCGGAGCGGCATAATCATAGTGCGGGTCCCAGAAATGAAGGAACATGAAGAACGGCTCAGTGTAGTGATCATCGTTTTCGAGCCATTTAATCGCGCGGTCCACTACTTGAGCTCCTGTTTCGGCATCGGAGTGCGACTTATGATGGATGACTTGCACCTCAGGACCTTTCCCGGAGGCAGATAAGTGCTGCGCAGCATCGACGGTGCCGAGGTAATCAGCACCTGGGGCGTAAACGTCAAAACCGCGGTGAAAACCCCAAACGGGGTGTAAAAACGGTGCCGAGAAGAAACCAGCAGTGTTGTAATCAGCTTTTTGGTACTTATTCGAAATCAGATTAATCTTTTCGTTAAGCGAGAACTTGCGTGAGCGCACACCATGCTCGATAGGGTGCATACCAGTCAAAATAGATATGTGGCTGGGCAGCGTCCATGGCGAGGCAGCCATGGTGTTATTAAACATCACGCCTTCGTTGGCGAGTTTGTTCAGAAACGGTGTAGTTTGTTCGGTGCCGCCAAATGTAGCAGTATGCCCGTAAGGTGTTGTGAAATCAGCTCTTAGAGAGTCTATTGAAATCAGAATAACGGGCCTTTTGTCGCCGAATTCGGGATTATGCGAACAGGCGCCCATAAGGCCGATTAAGGGAAGTAGCAGTGCAGCGCGCAACATGCGCCTTATTCTACATTATCACCCGAAAAAAGTTAGCAGTCTTCGGCTTCGATACTCGAAAGCGCATGGCCTAGCAGCAGCATAATCGGGCCGACCAAATGCACTAACAAACGCTCGGGTATTCCTTTGTCGCGCAGTGATGGGAAATTCCAGGGTGTCACTAGCAAGATTAAGAAATATAGGAGGACCCCACCAACGATGACCAATGTCAGCCAGCGGTAGTTGAAGGATTCTAAGTTTTTGACCAACAAGCCAACGGATATCAGCGCCAGCACCCATAGTAAGCCCCAGCTACGCATATCGAAAAACTCATCGACGAAGGCTTCGGCGACTAAAGAGCGGCGTGTTGGAATAGGGCCCTCATCCATTTGTGGACGACCGCTCATGGCGAGAGGCGATTTCTCAACCAGTTCATTTGCGCCGCCGGCGAAGTGCATGACGTTTTCAAGAGTTAGCTGCTCGCTATAGTTCTCATCGATTGCCGGAATTTGCGCGCGAATACCAAGCCATGGTGCGACGCAAATAATAGTACTCGCTGCGAAAAAACCGATTGTGCGCAGCGGGCGGTTTTTAAAGACTAGCGCAGCGGCGCAGGCGATCATGCATACCATCAGCAATGCGAGCCCCTCGTTTTTCATGGCAGCGGTTGCGGCTAGTGCGACACCGGCACAGATTGCTAATCGTTTGCAGTTGCTACTAGTTGCTCGCAAGAACAAGGCGGCGCTCAAAGTAAGCATACACATCACCGCTAAGTCAGAGCCGCCACCTAACATCATGCTTGAGGATGTGCCGGCGTTGGTTAAATCAGTCCAACCGTTTTCGGTGAAGTTAGTGGTATATAAAATTGGAGTGGCTGCGGTGGCGATAGCGGCCAAGCGAATAGCCGCTTGTGAAAGCTTGCGCAATCCAAAGGCAACCAGCCATGGCATGGATGCTGCCCACAGGCCAAGTGGCAATTGCACCCACCGATCACTCCATCCGCTGAAGTAAGAACTAAAGGCTTCAATGATGGGCACACCAAGGGGGTAGTTAGGGTGAGTGACCACGCGTCCGAAGTTGTCGTTGCTGACAATGCCAGTGATGGCTTCAGTGAGCGGGGTACCGTTGAATAACAACACTTTGCCGCGGTAGGCCCAATGGTAAATAGCGTCGAATTCGTTGATAGGGTAGGCTACAGTAGCAATTAAGCTTAGTGCGCCAACGGCTAGCAGTGCGTATGTGATTACACTGGTGAAGGGTGACGGCGCGAAATCAGCACCACGTTTACTCTGGTAAAACAAGGCGGCGCTGGCCGCGACTAATGAAATCCCAACGGCAATGCCCAAGGTTGATCCAATCACAAACATTAGGTTGCACAGAATTACAACTGCGGCTAAGCCCAAGGTGTAAGACACCGCAAATTCTTCACCACGCGAGCGTGCCACTACGCTTTGGGATGGTAGCAAGGCGCGTCCAATACAGATGCAAACGGTCATGAACAGTAACGCATTAAGCAGGTGCAACATTATTTCCACCCTAGAACGGTTTCTATGTCCACTAACTCGAAATCACAAATTTTGAAATCAGCTTGATGCCTCCAGAATAATATCCATTGCACGTCGTGATTAGCAGCTATTTGTAATTCTTCTTCGTTGAGGGTGCGCGCGGTATTCATGTTCGTTAATTTACTTAAAGCTCGTGGATGACTTTTCATGCGCACTTGATCCTTGTAAGGCCGCGTTTCGCTGTAATCTTTTACCCACTGAAAGTATTCGGTTAAGAAAGAAGTTCCATCCCTAGGCTTATACAAATAAAACCTTCGTGGCGCCAAATAGTAATTCAAGGGTAGAAACCATCGTGCGCGAGCTGCCGTCGTGGATAGCGCTTCGCTTGGTACTAATAAAATTCCGTCTCCTGCGGCGGTTACTTTTTCCATGTACTCGACAAATTGGTGCATTTCTGGGTCAAGCCAATGCGGCCAATACGTACGCGCAAAATTCATATGCATTAGGCCGGCGGCATCGGCATCAGCACTGCTCCATCCAGAGCAGTAGTCGAATAATACTTTTGCCTCAAGGCGTGTCGCTAGCTTTGTGAAATCGGCATTGACGTAGTCTTCAGATGGGTAGATTAATACTGCAGCATCGAAATTGCCCTCAATTTCGTCTAGCGCCATGCCATAACTATGAATAGCTGTAATGCCCTTACGCTCAAGGGCTTTAGCGAGTTTATCAACGATATCTCGTGGGACGGTTGACGGTACAACCGGGTCAGTGGCCGCATTATCAAGCAATAAAATCCGTTTGCCATTGGGATTCGCAAAAATCGAGACAATGAAGCGCGATCCGCCTTGTTTGTTTTGAAATGCGGCAGCACCGTAGCGCGAATGGTCAGGCGCGAACCCTGTTTTGGCCGCGCCGGCAATGGTGGCAGCCAAAAACGTGAGCACCAACAGCAGAGCCAACGAGTGTATACGGCTTAGTATCGTAAACAGCATAGGCTTAGGGTAACCTAGAGGGGCACAAAGATGAAATCACCTTCTGTAAAAACATTGAAAATCGTAATGGCCCTCGGCGCCATACCAGCGGTGCTAGCGCTGCTGCTTGACGACAAGGCGTTACAGCAGTACGACCTTTACATTTCTGCCGTCGTGTCTTTAATAGCATGGTGGTGGGTGACACGTGAAAAGATGGTGGGTGACATTAGTGGCATGCCGATTATCTTGGCAGTGATGTTGGCGTCGATGCCAACTATAGTCAGTAGCTTTGCGCCGGGCCCTGTCACAAATGACGAGCACGCCTACCTTATGCAGGCCGAACTTTTTTCCGCTGGGCAATGGAGTGAACCCTTGGCTGAAGGGGAACTGTCCCGAGCATTCAATCG
>JAQWRF010000049.1 GCA_029243845.1 Planctomycetota bacterium
AAAGTGAAGCGCTACCTTTTTAGAAGAGACTATATATAGTCAAGAAGGTTACTGCCATCGACGACTTCTTTAGCCGGCTCACCTTTCAGAAATATAGCGCAGCTATTACCACGCAATAACGCTTTACCGTGTTCATGGACGATGACGCTGCCCTCGCGTAGCCCTATCACTGGCGTATCATTACACTCATGAAACTCGCGAATGCGATCTAACCGCGTTTCTCCGAAGTGCTGTTCAAATGCGTCGTTATGTTTAACAAATGTTGCGCCATCAAAGTAATGTGCGTTTAGTTGATATGGCACTATATGCAAGCTGTCAAACGATGGTGGGTAAACAATCGGCATATCGTTGGTAGTTTGCATGGTTGGGCAGGCCACGTTTGAACCAGCGCTCACCCCCATGTAAGGCATGCCGCCTGCGACGCGCTGTTTTAAGGCCTGCAATGTGCCATTGCTATGCAGTTTGTCTATTAAGCGAAAAGTGTTACCACCGCCAACGTAAACGGCTTCAGCATTTTCTACAGCTACCGCAGCATCATCGAAAGTGTGAATGCCAACTAAGTCGTAGCCCGCGTGAAACCCAGCATCAATCATTAGATTAACATACTTGTCGTAGTCGCCACCGGCATAAGGAACGAACAGCAGCTGCTGGATATCACCAAAGAATTCGCGCATTTGCGCGCATAGAAAGTCGCGGCGCGCTTCTCCGCGAAAGCCGCCACTACCCAACAACACTCGAGTCATTAATTAAACGTTGCTTCGAATACGTTCGACGTCTGGCCCTGCTGAGCTGCTTGTAGCCAAATTGTACGGCCGAACAGTCTTGCTGGCGGTACTACCGAGTAGGAGGCGATACCGCTTGAATTAGAAGTTGCTGTTGCAGCCAATTGTGGGCTACTCAATGACAACACTACGCTCAATTGCGAAACTGGTGTGTTGCCTAAACCTTGAAATGAGTAGGCGAGATAGGTCGGTGAATTAGGCGAAGATACTGTCACGTAAATAACAGCTTGGGTCCCGGTCGTTAGACTAGGAACAAGCAAGCGCATCTCAGCTGGAACAATTTTATAGATGTTTGGGGTACGACAAACATAAACTTCACCGTTACCATCCATGCCAAGAGATGACGCTGAACCTGAGACATTAGTTTCTGCAGTGTGATCGACATAATCGCTTACAGTGTTGGTGTTGCGGTTATAACGAAACGACAATAAGTCTTGGCTGCCGGCATCGCTGAAAAAGTAACGCCCGCTCATTCGCGCCATTGCCTTGCCGCGATAAACTTCAGAACCAATAATGCAATAGTTAGCTGTCGGCCAAAAAGAGTGTCCGTATTCAAAAATAGGCATCTCTAAACCAGTTGTATTACAGTTTGTTGAAGGTGAAAAACAATGCGAGCCTTCAATTATTTTCCAGCCGTAATTACGGCCACCAGCATCGCCAGCCGGTTCGAAGTGAATGTACTCCCAATCGTTTTGCCCGACGTCGGAAATATACATATCGCCAGTAGCCGAATCAAAATTAAAACGCCATGGGTTGCGAAGGCCTAAAGCCCAAATTTCATCGCGCACGCTTGAATTGGTTACAAAAGGATTGCTCGGTGGAATAGCGTAAGGTGATGCGCTATCAATATCAATTCGCAACATCTTGCCAAGCAATGAAGATCCGTTTTGCGCACGGTTCCCAGGATCGTTAGCTGAGCCGCCATCGCCAGTGGCTATGTACAAATAACCATCAGGGCCGAAGCGGATGCATCCACCGTTGTGATTACTATAGGGCTGATCAATAAAAAGAATATCAGAGCGGCTGCCAGAGTTTGCGACGTTGGGATTACCGGCACTCACTTGGTATCTTGAAACTTGGGTATCGCCAGAGTTGTCGGTAAAGTTGATGAAGAAGTATCCATTCGACGCATACTGCGGATGAAAAGCCAAACCGAGCAACCCGCGCTCGCCACCGCTTGAGTTAAGTGCGCTTACATCAAGAAATGGGGTATTTAACTGCACTCCATCTTTAACGACGAATATTTTACCGTTTTGGTCAACAACGAACATTCGGTTCGTCTCGCCAGGAGCGCTGGTAACCAGCAGTGGCTTGCTAAAGTTACCGCCAACCTGCTCAAGCTTAAGCTTGGTTTGAGCTGCGGCCGAATTCATTACCAAGCTCAAAAGGCTTAGCATAAGGGTGATACGGAAAATCTTCATGAATATAGCTTACATATAATCTTGCGTTAGATTACGATAATATTATGGGAATAACTGAATGTATGCTGCCTTTATGCGCTTTTCTGATATTAGGGTGTAGTAAAAACGAAAGTTTGAACGAAATACCCGATAAAACGAGTCCAGAAGGTCGAACCGAGCCAGTTTTGAGTGACATACAGTACGAAGTTACTCAAAAAGGTGGGACCGAGCCAGCTTTCAGCGGTGAGTACTGGGACGAGAAGGCGAATGGCCACTATGAGTGCGTATGTTGTTCTAACCCACTGTTCGCCTCTGACACCAAATACGAGTCGGGTACAGGCTGGCCAAGCTATTGGCAACCTATAGACGATAGCGCTGTAAGCCTGCACTCTGATCGCAAACTGTTTCGTACTCGCACTGAGGTGCGCTGTGGAGAGTGTGATGCGCACTTAGGGCACGTGTTTGACGATGGTCCACAGCCAACAGGAAAGCGCTACTGTATGAATTCAGCGGCTTTAACCCTGGTAAAACGCGATAAATAGGAAAAACCAACGACTGTTGCCAATCGTTGGTCTCCTTTCCCCTTTGCCACTCGTAAAATTCGTTCTGCCATCCCCTGCAGTCGGAATAGGTTTGCACCTCTTGTAGCTTTTATTTAATCGGCTTGATATTTATTTTTCTTTAGCTTTTTCTTTAAGTTTTTCTTTGCCAAATTGCGATTTCCTAAAAAAATGTGCGTTAATAGTAGTTTTTGGCGCTTTATTTATTAAATATTTCCCTTGATTACAGTTGACGCGAACTGTCATCTGTATGATAAGATATACCTATGGCGTCGGCAGCACACAACTACGACATTTCTGAATTGTCAAAATTGGCGGGTGTTAGCACCCGCACCATTCGCTATTACGGTGAGCTGAAGCTACTCCCAGCCACCGATCGCGGTCCCGGCGGGCGCCGTCTGTACAGCAATGACGCCATCGAGAGACTGCGCTTCATCTCACGCCTCAAGCACCTGGGGCTTTCACTAGGCGAAAT
>JAQWRF010000064.1 GCA_029243845.1 Planctomycetota bacterium
TTAACGAAGACTCCGACGACGGTATGCATAAGTATTAAGAATGGTGTTTTCCAAAGTTCAGCAAGGCCTGACGCGAACGCGCAATAAGATTGGACATCTTCTCCGCTCTTTAAGTAGCGATACCAGCCTCGAAGATACTATCGACAACCTCGAAGAGTTGTTGTTCACCGCCGATGTCGGCCCACTTGCCAGCGAGTTGCTTGAAAAAGCCGAGGCACAACTTAAGTCCGGTGCATTAGCTAGCGCTGCCGATATCCCGCAATGGTTGCGCGAAGAGTTGGCGCAAGTATTACTCGGACCTAGTGGTGAACCTTTGCCAAAGCTAAATCTCGATGGGCCTACTGTCATTTTAGTTGCCGGAGTAAACGGCGCGGGCAAGACTACTTCGATAGCTAAGTTGTGCCATTGGCTTAGTGAACAAGGCAATACTGTGATGGTTGGTGCCTGCGACACTTTCCGTGCTGCCGCCGTCAAGCAGCTGCAGGTGTGGTGCGAACGTACTGGTGCTCAATGCATCGCCGGGCAACCGCAATCTGATCCTGCAGCCGTGGCACACGATGCCGCTCAAGCAGCCATCGCGCAAAACATCGACTACTTAATTATCGATACTGCAGGACGCTTGCACAACCAAAAGAACTTAATGGCCGAACTTAATAAAGTTTCGCGGGTTCTCGACAGGATCATTCCGAGTGCTCCACATCATAGTTTATTAGTCATTGATGCTACCACGGGGCAAAACGCAATTCAGCAAGCAAAGTTATTCGGCGAATGCGTGCCAATAAGCGGCATCGTCCTCAGCAAGCTCGATGGCACGGCCAAAGGTGGCGCCACGCTCAGCATTAGTAAGCAGCTTAGCTTGCCAGTATTATTCATCGGCCTCGGCGAAGGAAAAGGCGATCTCGAAGTATTCAACCCGTCGCAGTTCATCGACGCCCTATTCACCCCAGTACAACAATAGTGAACTCAGCATCTGCTAACGACGCGCGAACAGCATGGCTTTTAGCCTGGACCAGCGTCTTGTTACCCATGCTCTGCTGGTCCACTTCGATGTTTGATGAAACGCGCTTCGATGGCGCACTGTTTTCTGTTTTGGCGTTACTACCTATTGGTTTCAGCGTCTACAAACGACAATTTGCGCTACTGCCAGGTAGCGCCCTAGTCATCGCCGCCATCGCCGCCGGATGCCTGCCGTTTTTATTCAGTGTGCAGTTCCAGCTATCGCTACTGCCAAGCGTCTCTGGCTTAGCCGACCGCGCTCCAATATTTAGTGCTTTAGTTTTGGCCGGCTGCATGAGCCACTGGCAACTTAAAAATCTGTGGCTAACCATGCTACCCGTTTTCGTCGCCGTCGCCTTAGCCTGTTGGTTCTGCCTACCTCAAGCACTCGGCTGGGACCCACCAGGATATCTCAACATACTCGGACGGCGACCGCTCTACCCGTTCATCGGCCTCAACCACGCCGGAGAAATCGTTGCTCCGATTCTGCTCTTATGCATAGCGCTTGGCGACAAATACTGTTCAAAGAAATGGCTACCCCTTGCCATTCCAATGGCTTTGCTTTGTGGTTTTTGGGGTGGTAACGCGATTCGACTTGGTTTAGTAATCGGCTTCGTAGCTCTGTATTTTTTCAGCAAAATAAGAAACAAAGGTTTATTTATTATTGGTGCTGTCTTCGTCATCGGCGAAAT
>JAQWRF010000083.1 GCA_029243845.1 Planctomycetota bacterium
ACATCTTCAGCCCAAGAGTCTTGCTGGCCATTCCAGAACTCTGAGTAAACTTGCGAAATCTCATTGGCCTGCAAGGGCTCAATTTGTTGGCGCGCAGTCGTCCATTGGCGCCATGAAAGCATGGCCGTGCCAAGTACGAGAATCACCGCCCATAGGGCAGTTTTCTTCAGTAAGCTGTCGGTGTTGAGTAATTTCATCGCTGAGTAGCTATATATCGGCCATTTCCGGCCTTTAGCTTTAACTCAGCGGTGATTATTTATCGTCAATTTCTCCGCATAAACCCTTTTTACCAAAGGAGTTATGTGAGACAAGCTCTTCGAAGTCAAAAAGTCCCATTCGAGCTTGAGCGGCTTTCACTCCTCTACCCACGGTAATCATCATTAAGGGTGGGCAATCTTCTGGCAAGCCAACAATTTCGGCGACCTTAGCCGCGTCGTAGCCAATCATCGGGCAACTATCGAGCCCCATATCTTTGGCTATCAGCATAATATTTTGCGCTAGCAACCCAATGGAACGCACTGCCTCGTCACGCTGCAGCTGCTCATTCCCGTCGTACAGTCCATTCACAAAGCCTGCAAACATCTCTTGGACCTTTTCAGGAGCTTTCCGCGTAAAGCGCGCCACCTTTTTATAGCCTGTAATACTGCCGCCCAATATCAAAGTCACCGAACAATCTTTGACCTGCGCTTGATGCCATGACGCCTCACACAAGGCATCTTGCTGTGCCTGATCATCAACAGCAACCACATGCCAGTTTTGCATATTAAAAGAAGATGGCGCCAAAAAAGCGTGCCCCAATAGGTGGCGTAATTCATCTTCAGTAAGGCGATGTTCGGCGTCAAAGTGTTTGACCGAACGACGCTGGCGGATAGCATCTATTAATTCCATTAATCTAATTTTAACAACTTGCCTTCAACAAAAGACGACCAGCCTTTAACAATAGTATGACCCTTAAAACCAATAGGCCCAGCATGCCACGTAACCCCATCGAGTGACCAATCACAACCGTCGGGGCCAACAGCAAGCCAAGCGTCATATTCACTAAGCCAATCGACAGCCGAGCGATACCCGCTAGGCATAACAGTGGACGCCGTCCATGTCAGACCACCGTTATCGGTGAAGGCCGCAACTTGCTCATTTATTTCCGGATGCTCATAATCACCACCAACAATCACGCCGTGTAGTTCATTTTTGAATGCCATTGAAAAAACTCCGCTACCGTCACTACCGCTAATAAACGGGATGTCAACAGCCATCCAATGATCACCGCCATCAACTGAACGCCAAACTTGTGATTCGGCGCCTCCAGTGGCTATTAACGCGGTGTTCTGAGATATTAGTGCTAAGCTTGTGCCTGATGCCGCAAAACAATATTGACGGTCTCCTACAACTGGAGGACTCATTGCATCTCGGTAAGACGCGCCGCCATCGACTGTAATCATTACGGTCAACTTACCGTCAATGGGGTCACCAACTAACATACCGTGATTAGAATGGTTCCAGAAAGCAATGCCGTCCCAAAATCCTTGATCTTGGTCATTGACGAATGCTGGGCCAAGCAAGGTTTTCGTACCGAGTAATTCTATGCGACTAACCGTCGACGCCCTACCCGGGCCAGCCGACATCACTACGATGGTTCCATCATTTAATATTTCAACATCGCGATAGTCTAGAGCCGACTCAATCTCCAGCGATGTCAAAGACTGCAGAGGGTCGCCATCTGACCATGCGACATATCCTCCAGTCCCAGAAACGGCGAGCATATCGCCCTTCACGGCTAAACCGCGCTGAGAGCCATCGTCCACATCTAGCTCATATACAACAAAGTCCGCGCCCGCCAGTGAAACCGGCGGAGACGGACTACATGCCATAAGGCACAGTGTTGCGAATAAAACCTTACTCGTCGTTGCCGCCAAAATCGCGGTCCATGACTGTTTTACGCTTACTTGCTGCAGCGTTATCCATAGCTTGATCGCACATTTGAGCGATTAGGCCAGAAAGATGACCTGCCACAGAACCTGAAGTGGACATGCCTGATTTGGCTTTGATGTACTTCTTAATTTTTGATTGGACAACTAATACTTCTTGATCTGACATTTTTAATCTCCTGTTTTAGGGGGGCTAAATGAGGGCGCTCGCCGCCTGACGTCGAAATGACGACCTGCTGAGCGTTAGCAATATAGCAAGTGGAGGGCTGTTTTGCCGTCCAAATTTGCTTTTTTTAAGGGTAATTTGGCTACAATATGGACAAATGCGGGTATTTCACCTCAAAATCAACGGCGATACAGTCGATGTCGCCGCTCCAGAGCACTACACTTTGCTCGAAATCTTGCGCTATGAACTTGGTTTGACAGGCTCTAAGCAGGGTTGCGACAAGGGTGATTGCGGTTCGTGCACTGTTCAAGTCGATGGTGTGCCCATGCTGTCCTGTCTCGTACTGCCTTCTACTGTTGAGAGTAAAGCCATTACGACTATCGAAGGTTTAGCGGTTCAGCATCGTTCAGACGGCGGAGAAGGCGCCTCGCTATTGCAAAATGCTTTTGACGCGGCTGGTGCTTTGCAGTGTGGTTTTTGCCAACCTGGCATGATTATGTCTGCACAGGCATTGCTCGAAAGCAACGCCACCCCAAATCGCGACGACATCAAGCAGGCCCTAGCCGGCAACTTGTGCCGCTGCACTGGCTACACCCAGATTTACACTGCCGTCGAATCGGCCGCAAAAGACGGGGGCGAAAATGGCTGCTCGTGATAAACACGGCCCTGACGCTCCTTGGGGAGACGGCTTTAAGGTTATTGGCAAGCCCAACCGCAAAGTTGATGCCCTAGCCAAAGCGACCGGCGAGGCTATCTACACAGACGACATCAGCCTGCCAAACATGCTGCACTCAAAGACGCTGCGCAGCCCGCATGCACATGCGAAAATTTTGTCGATTGATACCTCAAAGGCTGAAGCGCTTGAAGGCGTGTACGCTGTTTTAGTCGGTAGCGAATTACCAATTAAGTACGGAGTCATCCCATGGACACCAGATGAAAATGTATTGGCGACGGACAAAGTGCGTTTTATTGGCGACGAAGTGGCAGCAGTAGCAGCGATCGATGAAGACACCGCGATTGAGGCCTGCGAGTTAATCGAGGTCGAATACGAACTGCTCGAAACCATCGTCACTGCCGAGCAAGCATTGGTGACCCCCGAGCCACCGATTCACGATGATCGCAAAAAGCGTAACAACATTTCTAAGCACGTCGAACTCGAGTTTGGCGACGTCGATGCGCAAGTGGACGACGCCGATTTAGTCGTTGAAAACGATTACTACTTCCATAGTACTACCCACACTGCCATCGAGCCGCACTGTGCGGTCGCGACTTTCGGTAACGACGGACGCTTAACGCTGTGGTCGTCCACTCAAATCACGCATTACGTTCATCGTGCTTTATCACGAGTCCTTGAAATGGACCCCGCTAAGATTCGTGTGATTCAGCCAAACGTCGGCGGCGGGTTTGGCGGCAAGAGCGATCCATTCGCCCTCGAATTCATCACCGCGATGCTATCCAAGAAATCGGGTCGCCCAGTGAAAATGTTATGGACGCGTGAAGAAGTATTCTACGCACATCGCGGACGTCACTCTATGCAAATGCATTACCGCACCACTGCCAAATCTGATGGCACGATTACCAGTGTTGATGCCAAGTTGTTGATTGACGGTGGCGCTTACTCCAGTTTCGGCTTGGTGACCACCTATTACAGTGGTCAACTGTTAACCGGACCTTACGCTTTCCCTAATTATCGTTTTGACTCAACCCGAGTGTTCACCAACCGCCCGCCATGTGGCCCAAAGCGTGGGCACGGTTCAGTGCAGCCACGCTTTGCTTTTGAAGTGCAACTAGACGAAGTTGCAACCAAACTTGATATTGACCCAATCGAAATTAGGCGAAAAAACTTTTTAGGCGAAAACACAACCACAATTAATGGGCAGCGCATTACTTCAAACGGTTTTCTTGAATGTTTAGATGCTGTAGAAGAAGCTAGTGATTGGAAGAGCAAGCACAGGAAAATGAGATATGGCACTGGCATTGGCGTCGCTGGCTCCATGTATATCTCTGGCACTAACTATCCTGTTTACCCCAACAAGATGCCGCAAGCTGGTGTGCAACTAAAGGTTGATCGCAGTGGCTTAGTAACTGTGTTCACCGGTGGTAACGACATCGGCCAAGGGTCAAACTCAATGGTGGCTTATTGCGTGGCAGAAGAAATGGGCATTAACCCCGATTCGATAAAAGTTGTCGCCGCCGACACCGATTTGTGTCCTGTTGATTTGGGCGCTTATTCCTCACGGGTAACCTTTATGGTTGGCAACGCTGCCATCGATGCCGCACGCAAAATGCGCAACAAGATAGTCGAAGCCGTTGCCGAACATTGGAAGGTAGAAAAAGAATCCGTGCGCATTATTGATGGCACGGTTTATAACCTTGACAACGACGAAGAAACTTTAAGCCAGCGCGAAGCCTTCCATGTCACCGAAGAAAAATTCGATACCTTGGGCTCAACGGGCTCATACAACACCCCAACTTTGGGCGGCGATTACCGCGGCGGAACGATCGGTTCGTCGCCCGCGTATTCGTTTACTAGCCACGTTGCCGAAGTTGACATCGACACCGAAACAGGAGAAATAGAAGTCAAAAAAATATGGGTGGCTCACGATTGCGGACGCGCTCTTAACCCTATATTGGTCAAAGGTCAAATCGAAGGTTCCACCTACATGGGTGCTGCCGAAGTGTCTTTAGAAAATTACGAAATGAATCGTTTCTCACTGCATGCTGGCCCATCGCTACTTGATTACCGCATACCGACGACACTCGATACCGCAGAGATCGAGGCATTGATTGTCGAAAGCATTGACCCCGAAGGACCATATGGCGCCAAAGAAGCAGGCGAAGGTCCGCTGCACTCTGCTATTCCGGCCGTGGCAAATGCTATCTATGATGCTGTCGGTATTCGTTTACGCGAATTGCCGTTTACCCCGGCTAAAGTCTTGGCCGCTCTTAAAGAGAAAGATGAGGTGACCGCTGATGCTTAGAATGCCTAAATTCAAGGTTCTGAATCCGGCTACTGTTGCCGAAGCTGTGGATGCTATCCAGCAAGTCGAAGGCTCCCGTTTTATTGCTGGAGGGACCGATATCAATCCCAATCTAAAGCACCGTTTGCTCGAGCCCGAATGTTTGGTCGCGCTTAATGGTGTCGAAGAAATTTTCGGTATTAGTCAGACGGAGTTCGGTTTGCGTATCGGAGCAATGGAATCACTGACCAATGTTGAAACCAACACATTGATTCAGCAACTAGCCCCCGGCCTAGCGTCGGCATCGCGACAGGTTAGTGGCCCGCAGTTACGTAACATGGGCACGATTGGCGGCAACGTCATGCTTGACACACGTTGTAAGTGGTACAACCAGACTTACTTCTGGCGCAAGTCACTTGGGTTTTGCTTAAAGAAAGATGGCGATGTTTGCCACGTGATAAAAGGTGGCTCTAAATGTGTGGCCGCTGCGTCAAACGATACTGCGGCTGCGCTTTCAACTCTGCAGGCCGAATTAGAATTTGCTAATGCACAGGGAAGCACACGCATTGCGATTGATAAACTTTGGCAAGCAGACGGCATCTGGAATAAAAAAGTCGGGCCGCATGATTTGTTAGTGGCTATTCATTTACCCGCTGCGCTGCTGAACCAAAAAGGTAGTTACAAAAAACTACGCGATCGCAACTCTATTGACTTCCCATTACTCGGAATTGCGGCGCGGCTCAAGATAAGCGATAACATCGTTGATGATTGCGCTTTATGTGTGGTGGCATTGCAAGCGCGCCCTTGGCCCCTTGACAAAGCGAGCGCTCTTTTGATTGGCACTACCGTTGGCAGCGACGCGTTCAACGAGGCTCTAAAGGCGTGTTGCGCAATAGCGGCGAAACAATGTCGACCAATGCCTAACATTCCTGGTGATCATGCATACCGCCATGCAATGGTCCCCGTCTTTATTCGCCGCGCAATTTTGTCATGTTTAGATTAAGTATCACTTTTCTTTTGCTATGCTCGGCTATTTCGTGCAGTAAGTCTACTCAACAAGCCTCGGCACCACTTGCTGAATTCACAGTAGAGCTTAATCGCAAGAACTTTAAGGAGTGGTTTGCTCAATGCTACCCATCGCATGACGAATTGAAATGGAGATTACTCGGGTGGGAACAGCACACTGCGCCCGGATTTAGGCTTGCTAAGGCTAGTCGTAAACCTTTAATGTTATGGCTTGAGGATGGCCACCCATTGGGAGGCACCTCTGACCATGGCCGCGAACTCCGCGACACTTTTGGCGACTTAGATTTGGTACCGGTCCTCGGCAAGTATGTGATTGCAGCAGATGATTTCAACCGCGCGCCTAAAATTATCGATTCGGCCCAGGGAGAGCTCATTGTATTCACTCCAGGCGGGAAAATAATCGGGCGCACCTCTGCGACTGATGTACCGGCGGTCGTTGAATTTTTAACGACCGGCCTAGACAGCTTCGCAAGTATGAGCGCAGAAGAGTCGGGCGCAACAATTAGCGAAGATTTGTTGAGCGGCGCCTTCCGCACTGAAGATGACTTCCCTGACGAAGGCTTGTCTTTAGAAGTTTTTACCCGTGCGGTGAATTCACTTGATATAAACACCATCAAGCGCAACCCCTGGAATAAGGATTACATTTGGTTTAATAGCGACGAAATAAAGCGCTTCGTTAAGCCAATAAAGATTAGTAGTAAAAAGAGTTTAGCCACTGACTTGCTTGGCAGGATAATCGATCACGGCCTACTGCCTCCCTACGTTGGCGCACCGAGTTCATGGGACCATGAAAACACTCTTGAATCAGAATTGATCTTTTCGTGTAACTCAATCATTAAAAGTCGTTCTACCTATTTGATTAGCGGCTCGGCGCATTACGAACAAGATGGCAAAGTGCTGAATGTGCAAATGCGGGGCACTGCCATGTATGACGATTCACGAGATCAATTTGGGCTACTTGAAATAATCGCGCTTGCCGAATATGTTGATGGCAACAATGCCCCACAATTATTCACGACCGCATTACGCAAAGTAACTTCGATAGATGGTTGGCACCGCGTGCCACCTAAAGCATTGTCTGATTACGCTGATGCTTATTACTCTGTAAGCGGCTCGGGCAATCCGAACAAGTAGCCCTGCGCGTAGTCGACTCCGAGCTCTTGCAAGACTTCAAAGTCTTCCTCTTCCTCGACACCCTCGGCGACAATGGTTGCATTCCATGGAGCGACCATCTGCATCAGATTAAAGAGCATGGTGCGCTGTTCTTGACGCTGTGATATTTTCGAGACAAGGGCGCGGTCGATTTTTACAACTTCGGGGCGCACCAACAATATCGTCTCCAGGCTAGAGAAGCCGTTGCCGACGTCATCTAAAGCAATTTTGAGGCCTGCCGCGCGAAGTTTTTGTAGCATCTCTGCAAAGAGTTGTGGCTTTTGCACGAGCTCTTTTTCGCTTAGCTCTAAGCAGACGTTCGACAAGCGCTCTCCCTGTGGCAGCATACGCAGAATTTCTTCGGCCATATGGTATTCAAGAGAGGACGGCAAAATATTGAGATGGCAAGCTTGACCCGGGCGCAGAGTTCGAGTCGCCCGCGTACATGCCTTAAAGGCATTCATATCCACTAAATTTACGATGCCCACGTCTTTGGCGAATTGCAGAAAATCTTCCGGGCTGTGCAGCCCTGGGCAACTGCTTCGCGTAAGCAATTCGTAGCCCGCTACGCTGCGATTTTTCACATCAATGATGGGCTGGCGCAATGCGAAGAATGAACTTGGTTCACGTAACAACTTAACCATCTCTTCAGCATTCAGGCGTTGATCACTAACGGCAGTGAATAAATTATCTTCGTGGATAATACGGCCTTTACCCAGCCGCTTAGCCGCGTGCAAAGCGCGCTCGGTACGCTCAATGAAATCAGCAACGGCCTCGTCTTCTTTGTTAGCGCTAACCAGCCCCAGACTTAAGCCGATGCGAATGTGTGGGAAACGCTCAGCGACTACTGCAGTCGACAACCCGTTAAATAATTTCTCGGCAACCAGCGTCGCTGCGGCTCGATCAGTGTCTGGCAGTAATACCATAAACTCATCGCCACCTAAACGCGCAACATGGTCGGTAGAGCGGACGGCACTTTCAATCATGGACGAAACGTTGCGCAACACTTCGTCACCGGTACTATGACCGTAAACGTCGTTAATGCGCTTGAAATCATCGAGGTCAATAAACAGTGCCTGTATATCGGTTTTATTTACTCTGCGGCGCTCTACTTCTTGCTCTATCGAGCGACGTAAGCCTCGGCGGTTTAGAACTCCGGTAAGAGGGTCGAGCCGACTCAGGCCTTCGAGTTGAGTTCTAAGGCGAACCGTATCTGTTGCATCGCGGCATACTCCGACAATACGGCTTGGCGATCCAGAGGAGTCATGCGCCACTTCAGCCTGCATATTAAGGTGCTGGAATTCTCCATTGGATAACATGACTCGATACTCAATGTCTACTGGTGTATCGCTCATTACCAGCTGCGAAGTCGCGTCTACAATCTTCGCCACATCTTCGGGATGCACTCGCTCAAGCATGTCATCACGACTCTTTATCTCGGCAGTGCTTCCGGCACTGTGCATGTCTTGAAAGGATGCGTCACCATAAAACTCTTCGCCATTGATGTCCCAACTCCAGCTACCCAGTTTAGAAAATGATTTGAATAACGAATGACTGTCGAAGGAAGTCGCCTTGCTACCATCCCTTTTATCAGACAAAAGGCGATGTGAAAACCCTGCCAAGGTGGTACTCAAAAATGTTTGCACAGCGAGGCGCATCTTTTCAGGCAGGGGGTTGCCGTGTTCTGCGCGCAATTCTTTGATAACCTCCGTCTGAACATCTTGAATTCTATCCGGAGACCAACCGTCATCAGCAAGTTGTACGCCAAACGAGACACCATCAACATCACGCTCACCAACTGCGGCGGCGCGCATTTGGCTCGTAAAATCGAAAGATGTTAGTGAGGTACTCATTAAAGGCACCCCATTATCGGCTAATTGCGCCTATTTATTGAGTATTTTGCGCTTTTTCAAAGCGAAAAGCGCAATATTCAATCACCCTATTTTCGGCCCACCAACGGTCAGCATCGGCCCAGGTCAAGCTATTAGCAGCCTGTGCTCCAAAAAAACCACAATGTCCGCCGTGTTTAGACAACAATAGTCGCAGATTGGGATTGTTCTCAACAGCCTCGCGTGTTGGCTCGCAATAAGGTACTAGCGGGTCGTCTTCGGAGTGAATAATCAGCGTCGGTATTTCTATTTTAGGAATAACATGCAAGGCCGAAGCGCGGTCGTAATAGTCACTCGCGCTATCAAAGCCGAATGATGGCGCTGTCCATTGCTTATCAAAGGAATAAAAATCTTCGTAGCCGTAGCCAGCGTCTTGCGGATACAACTCTGGGTATTCGGCGGCTTTGTTTTTCATCGACTTAGCGAAACCAAGTAAAAACTTTTTCATGTACATGCGATTCATGAAACCCTTATGCATAGTGCGCGAAGTGCTCACTAAATTAAACGGCGTCGATACGCAAACCATTGCTTTTAAGTTGGGCGGCAACTGCTTGCCCCACTTGGCAACCGTGTGCGTGATAATAGAACCGCCAAGTGAATACCCTGCCAATGCAATTGGAGCCAGCGGAAATTCTTTAGCAATATAATCGAATGTTGCTTCGACGTCATCAGTCAGCGCCGCGTGATACAAAGTGGGTGTGCGTTTTTCACTGCCTCCACAATTTCTAATGTTGATGCGTATTACGCTCCAGCCTTGCAAAAAAGCTTTTTGTGCAACGCCTAGCATATAAGGCGATTGCGATGAGCCTGACAAACCATGCACCATCACCAATACTGGCTTTACACGATCTGGCTGCACATTAAGCTCTAATAAAATAGAAGTCTGGCTATCAACAGCGAGCCACTTCTTTTCGGAGATGCTGTCGAACGGTCCGGAGGGGCGCGGCAACATCGACCCAGCTATCGTCATCGCGTGCTGATCACGCAATAATGGATGCGGAAAGAAAGCGGGAAAGCGGGGTTTTTCTAGCATTTACCAACCGCCATCAAGGGCCGTTGCCAGGTATTCGGATTCAGAAAACGAATCTACAGTAATCGCATCGGTGCGCAGTTCTTCTGCTCGCGTAACGATTGCGACATCATTTTCGTTAATGATACCTTTTTCTAATGCTTCATCAAGCAAAGATATTGGAGCGCGGCGCGGCAACTCACCTTTGCGAATGGCATCTTTAATGCGGGCGGCAACTTTGTCAGCTGCTAACGATGCCCGATATGCCGTTTCTAATTTTGCGAAGGCATCCTTTTCATTGGTCGGCATGTAAATACCCTCGGTCAAGCGATCGCGCTGGTTGCCTTGCTGTTGCAAGATGCGCGCAACGCGCTGAGTCATTTTATCGCTTGGTCCTTTACTTAATCCATTAATGCGCGCGAAGAAACCTATAGGCCCGCGAAGGAAGGCGCCTACTATCGGCATGTCAAAGTTTGCGTATAAACCATCAAAGGCCTTTTGGATGTTGTGCAAGGTGTTCTCCATCGACCAACGATAAAGCGCGTAATCTTCTTTGCTACGTCCTTCGGCCTCGAAGCGACGTAGCAAAGCACTGGCAATGTACATCCCCGAGAAGGCGTCGCTGAAGCGACCGGTTAGCATCTCTTTGCGCTTGAGGTCGCCACCATATGAGATCATCGCCACATCAGCCAAAATGGCAAAGCGTGATGATGCCCAGGATAGTCTTTGGTAATCGCGACGTAGCCGACCTTCGGATGGCACTGAAGCTGCGTAACCACGAGTTAAGTTCATCACCAACGAACGGCTCAGATTGGTGACGATGTGCCTAATATGGCCAAAGAATGCAAAGTCAAAGTGTTTGACGTCACCATTTTCTAACGCTGTGATCTCATTCTCGGCAAATGGGTGACAGCGAATGGCACCTTGACCAAAGACCATCAAGGTGCGGGTTAAGATGTTTGCTCCTTCAACTGTAATGGAGATGGGTGCCGCAAAATAAGCATGGGCAAGTAAGTTACGCGGTCCGCGTGAGATGCCAGCGCCACCACAAATATCCATAGCGTCATTGATGACATCGCGCATAATCTCAGTGAAATTGTATTTCGCGATTGCAGATGCCACTGCAGGCTTTGCACCACCGTCTAGACCGCCACAAGTAAAGCGACGGGTGGCTTCGAGGGTGTATGCCGCTCCACCGATACGTGCCATTGGCTCTTCGATACCTTCGAACTTACCGATAGACATGCCAAATTGTTTACGCACCATTGAGTAAGCCCCAACAACTCGTGCCGCCATTTGTGTTCCAGCTGTGGCCGAAGACGGCAACATAATGCCGCGTCCTGCAGCTAGCTGTTCCATAAGCATGCGCCAGCCTTGGCCGACTCGGTCTGGTCCACCGACTAAAATATCGATACCTACTATCACATTATCGCCTTCAAATGGGCAATTAAAGAAGGGCACGTTTAATGGATCGTGTTGACGCCCGGTCGTAATGCCTGGTGTCTCGGCTGGAATCAAACCACAGCAGATACCAAGCTCGGTGCCGCGCTGTAATAGATTTTCTGGGTCGAACAACTTAAAGGCAAGTCCTATCAATGTCGCACGTGACGCCAAAGTGATATAACGTTTTTCCCAGTCAAGACGAATTTTTAATACTCCGTTTTCGTCTTTGAATACTTCACCGCGCGCGCGGATGCTTCCGGCATCAGAGCCCGCATGGGGCTCCGTTAACGCAAAGCATGGTATTTCTTTACCAGCCGCCAAGCGTGGCAGTAATTTTTCCTTTTGCTCTGGGGTGCCATAGTGCATCAACAATTCTGCTGGGCCTAGAGAGTTTGGCAGCATTGCAGTAATACCAAGTGGGATACTGCGTGAACTTAACTTTTTAATGACTGCCGATATTGCTGTCGCTGAGAATTCTAAGCCACCATATTCTTTAGAAATAATCATGCCGAAGAAACCTTCGTTTCGCAAATAAGACCATACTTCCGGGGGCAAATCACGCTTTTGGTAAACCAGCCAGTCATCGGTCATCGCACAGACTTCCTCTGCAGGACCTTCCAAGAAGGATATTTCATTATCCGTCAATTCAGGGTATTTCTCTTGTTCAATCAGGCGCTTGAAGTCTGGGTTGCCAGAAAACAATTCTCCTTCGTACCACACCGTGCCGGCGTCGAGAGCTTCGCGTTCTGTTTTGGAGATAACCGGCAGCAGTCCCATTGCTTTTATCATTTTCATTAGCGGCGCAGTGACTATGCGTTGACGTAACGCGGGCACCAAGAAAACTAAAGCCGGAACCCCCAGTACAATGCAGAACCAAGTTGGCGCACCCACGTATGCGAGAGCAAGTGCCGTCCAAATAATCCAGTAAGGGAATTGGGCTGAAAAAAATCCGAGGACAATTAGCCCATCGATGTAAAGGCCTATCGCGGTGATGCAAAGAATGATACTCATGATGATTGTTGAATGGGATTGAGCATTGACATGGCGCAATCAACTGTACGCGTTACAAAAACATCTCTCGAGATGCGTGTATCAATGCGTTGTGCCAGGTATAGAGAAGTGGCTCCGTGTAATAACGACCACACCATGGTGGCGTCTACTAAGGGATCGAGTAGTGGTTGTTGTTCGCCGCGAGCCTTGTGCAACACGTCGGCAAATTGCTGTAAATTGCGTCGCGCACGACGGTATTTCTCAGCTGGGAATGGAGCCATTTCGTCAGTCGGCAGCTGAAACATGATGACGTAATATTCAGGATTAGTGAATCCGTATTCTAGAAATGAGCTGCACATTAATTTAAATTGCGCAGCAGAATCGGACTCAGACGCCAAGCATTCCTCTATTTTTTGGTGCAAACTGTCCATTCCTTCTTCGATTAGCGCGTGAATTAAGGCGTCTTTGTTCTCGAAGTAAAGATAGATGGCGGTTGGTGTGCAGCCTACCAAATTGGCTACTTTCCGCATAGATACATGGCTGTAGCCATTTTCCACCAGCAAATGCCTAGTTTGCTCGAGGATTTGTTCGCGGAGATTATTGTATTTTGCCACAGGTTTTAGTTTACAGTGTAAAGTTTACGGTGTAAAGTATAAAAACGCATGACTTCTTACTCACAACTTGATGGCGGGCCGAAATTGGTCCTCGCGGCGGGTATTCGTACTCCGATGGCCAAGGCGGGTGGCGCTTTCGCTAAAGAAAACGTAGCGCACCTTGCGGCAATTACCACTCGCGAGCTACTGGCACAGACTGGACTGCCTCCTGAAACTATTAACGAAGTAATCACTGGCTGTGTTGGCCAGCCCTTTGATCAAGCAAATGTTTCGCGGGTCATTGCCCTGCGCTCCGGCATCCCGCAAGAAGTGCCAGCACGAACGGTAGCGCGTAATTGCGCGAGTGGCATGGAGGCCGTCACCACCGCGGC
>JAQWRF010000084.1 GCA_029243845.1 Planctomycetota bacterium
TCGGTATTTTCGCGCACGATCACCATGTCGATATCGTCGACACCCTTACCTTTCAATGGACAAAACTTTTCGTCGAGCAATTTAATCGGACGCAAGTTAACCCACAAATCTAAATCCCAGCGCAACTTGCCGATGATGCCGCGTTCAATCAAACCAATCGGCGCGCGTGGGTCACCCATCGCACCCAACAAAATTGCATCGCATGATTTAACCTTTTCGAATGCGTCGTCAGGGAATATTTCTTCCGTAGCCAACCAATGCTCGGTGCCATAAGGCAGCTCTAACAATTCTACGCCAAAGCCAAACTTGTCGGCGCAAGCATTGAGCACGCGCAATCCTTCAGCGACAACTTCAGGGCCAATGCCGTCACCGGCAACTACTGCGATTTTATGTGTTTTCATTTTGTAACTAGAGCAAACATGCCTTGTTTGTAAGAAACAATGTTGCCCACGAAGGCAGAGGCGGCAACAGTTAGTGGCGAGCCCAAGTAAAGTTGCCCAGGTCCGGAACGTCCGGCAAAGTTACGGTTGATGGCACTCACTGTAACCTGTTCGGAGGCTTCAGAAACGCCGTCGCCACAACCAATGCATGCCCCACACCCTGGAGGAATTAATTTTACGCCCACCGCGGCGAATACTTTATCCCAGCCCATCTTTTCGACGTAGGCCTGAACATTGTAAGAACCGTATTGAATGTAAAACTCGACACCATCGGCAACGGATATTCCAGCATCGGCAGCCTCTTGACACACTTGCGCGTAATAAGCAAAGTCATCAACCTTGCCCGCAGTGCAAGAGCCACCATAGGCGATGTCAATTTTAGTTTCAGTCAACCCGGAGATGTCAGCGCCATAAGTCGGATCACCCGGAGTAGCCACCATCGGCTTAATCAATGACAAATCAATGGTATGACGTCCGCCGCTATATTCGGCATCGGCGTCAGGCATCACAAAGTTAGCACGGATAGCATCGGCGCTCAGCTCGGGGCGCATACGCATTAACCACTCGACCAACTTTTCGTCGCCTTCGCAAATACCTGTTCGCGCGGTACACTCGGTTGCCATGTTACACAAAGTCGCGCGCTCGTCGACCGGCATCGAAGCCATACCTGCACCGCCGAATTCCATGGAACGGTTCAGCGTGTCTTCGCGCTTGGCGAAAGTATCGAGAATGTACAACATCACATCTTTAGCCGTAACGCTATCGCTCATCTCGCCAATCAAATCAAAGCGGATAGTCTCTGGCACTTTAACGAAGGTAAAGCCAGAGTGAATCAACGCCGCGTATTCTGTAGAGCCCACCCCGTAGGTTAAAGCGTTCGATGCCCCACCCATGCAGGTATGTGAATCCGTCGCTTGGATGAAATCGCCCGGCTCGATAAATTCTTCACGCGCAATTTGGTGGCAGATGCCTGGGCTCACTCCATCTTTGGCTTGATAATCGCGCACGCCAGTATGTCGCTGAAATTCATTTTGCAAATCGCGCAAAGTTTGAATCTGCGAGACGAAAGGTGCAAAGCGCTTAACCGAATCGGCATACAGCAAGTGATCTTCGAACACCGCCAGTTTTTCAGGGTTTTGCACTTGGTAATCGTCTCCGTACTCAGCACGCAAAAACTCGTGCACTTGTGCAGTGGTAAATTCGTGAGAATAACCACCATCGACCCTTGCCAAAACCGGGTCGTTCGGCTTAACGAAAGCGCCTTCGGCACCAGGATTAAGCATTTTCGCCGCTACCATTTTTTCGGCCATCGTCATGCCGCGCCTGCCTGTCTCGTTCGCCGGTAAACTTATTTCGTCAGCCGCCACTTTGTTTGAAAACGGAAACAATCCGCCGCTTTCTAGGATCACTTTAGTGACTGCATCGTACTTGCCGGTAAATTCATTGAGGCCAATCGTTTCGCTATTTTGCAAACGACTTAACATCGAGTGGTCACCCATCAGCTGACCGAGGTTGATGTTATTGCGTTCATGAATCGGCGCAAAGCTAGCCGCAAACACATAACGAATTCCGCTGAAGCGCTCACACTGAGCAGCGGTCTCGCGCGACGAGCCAGTACCTTTGCGGTAGCCGGAAACGATAGCCTCAAAGTTACCGTCGAGTAATTCGCGAGTGTCAATGACGCGCTTACCTTTTTCATCAAGCAATCCGGCATAAGCATCGGTAGCGATATCTTGCGGACGGTGACGAAAACACACCCAAGCCGGAGTCATTACGTCAGTGTTAATATCATCGAGTAAATCGTCGATTGACAAATCGTCCATGCGTAAATCTAAACCCTCGTGCAGCTGCTTGCGAATGAGCTCGAGGTCTTTAGTTAAAAACAGAATGCGCTTATTTGCCGACAAGCGAATCGATGACGGTGGCCATTGTTCAGTCATGACACTATTTTACAACATTGTCGGCAGCAATAAGGCACAATTGCCCAAACCGTGGATGGCCGCGTTTAACCCCAAGCTTTTACCCCAGATAAATACATAGCCCATGCAAACCCCAGCTGCGAGGTGCATCGGATAAAACACGCCGGGCTCATATATTGCGTAGTGTAGAGCCGCAAACAACAATGCGCTAAAGATCACAGCGGCATGCTTATTCATTACTCTCAAGAAAGCACCCATGGCAATCACACGATAAACACCTTCTTCAACAAAAGGCGAGTAAAGGACGCGGTTGATAATCACGCCAACGACTTCTTGATTATCACTAAATAAGTACAACGCTATCACCGATAGCGCCACCACAAGGCCAGCAACTGCTAGCCGCCTATTCAGTCAGCCGGGAGCGGCGTACTCGCTAAAAAAGCTAGCCGACATCAACGGCATTACCAAGCGCTGCCAGCTCAGGGCATATCCGAAATGCACCAAAGCCATGTCACTGAGCACCACCACCACTGCGAGTAAAATCCACAACGGCGGACGACTATCCAGTTTATTTTTAAATGCGTTCAAGAACATATATCGTTTCAATTTCAGAAGAACCTAATCTATCTATTAACTCGCACTTAAACTTATCGCCACACAGTGCTCTAACTTCATCTTCAACTACCGAAAACGGCGGACCTTCGCGCATGCCTTCCGGGTATTCAAAGCTGACCAACAAGCCACGCGCACCATGCGGCAAAAAAGAAGCGAGGTGTGCAAAGTAACGCCCGCGTAATTCTGGCGACAACGCCACCAACGCCGCGCGGTCATACCACGCATCAACGGTCGGGTCGCTAAACTCAAAAAAATCGCCGCAGTGCAGCGACAACTTTTCACTTTGAGGCAAAGCGTTGATCGCCATCTCAGAAGCTTCGACGCCAATCACCTCATGGCCCTGCTCAACCAACCATATCAAATCAAGTGACTTACCACACAACGGTACTAAAACACGACTGGCAGCATCTATCCCTAGGTGCTGCCAGTATTCAATTAAACGTGGATTTACATCACTAAGATGCCATCCTGTGCGGCCGTCGGCCCAACGTTGTTTCCAGTAGTTAACTTGCAATGAGGTTAGCGTTATGCATTACGCTCTATCAGCATAGCAATTCCTTGTCCGCCGCCGATACATGCCGACGCCATACCCAAAGATTTACCACTACGCTCGAGCTGATGCATTAACGTTAGAACCAAGCGCGAACCCGTCGCACCAAGCGGATGGCCGATAGAGACAGCACCACCGTTAACGTTACACTTATCGCGGTCAAGTTCTAAAACCTTTTCACAGGCCAAGTATTGTGCAGAGAACGCTTCGTTGATTTCGATGTAGTCGATATCCCCTACTGCGACGCCTGCTTTAAGTGCAGCTTGCTTGATGGACTCAACCGGGCCAATGCCCATGATCTCTGGCTCGCAACCGGTGATGCCCCAAGAACGAATCTTGGCGCGCACGGTCCAGCCTTCGGCGGCAGCACGTTCTTCAGTAGTGATCAACAACGCCGCTGCGCCATCAACGATACCACTGGCGTTACCCGCAGTCACCGTACCCTCTTTACCGAAAGCCGGGCGCAACTTCGCCAAACCTTCGAGTGTCGTTCCGGGGCGAATGTGGTCGTCGGTATCAACAACGATTTCTTTACGCCCCACTTTTACAGTAAGCGGCGCAATCTCTTCAGCAAATAAACCGCCACTAACTGCAGCTGCACCCAGCTCGTGAGAGCGGAAAGCATAAGCGTCTTGATCTTCGCGAGAAATACCGTACTTAGTTGCAAGATTTTCTGCAGTCTGCGCCATGAAGAAACCCGAGTAAGGGTCCATCAAGGACTCGAACAACGAATCTTCAATCTTAGGTGAACCGCCCAAACGGAAACCTTTACGCGCACCGCGAATGATATGCGGCGCTTGCGACATGTTTTCCATTCCGCCGGCAACAACCACTTCGGCATCACCAGACAAAATCATTTGCGCACCAGAGACAATCGACTGAATACCCGAACCACACAAGCGGTTCACAGTCAACGCCGGAACTTCATTAGCAATACCCGCTTTCAAACTAGAATGACGCGCACCATAAATGGCATCAGCAGAAGTTTGCATCGCGTTGCCCATTACCACATGATCCACCATAGAAGCGTTAACGCCACCACGCTCGAGCGCGGCCTTAATAGCATGCGCTCCTAGATCGTTTGCAGAAACAGTATTGAAAAGGCCATAGCCAGGAGTGCCGACATACTCGGCCATCGCGGTGCGTGCACCGCTTACGATTACTAATTGTTTTGACATGTTCCTATGTGACTATTCGCCAGAGAAATTTGGTTTACGTTTTTCAAGAAAAGCTTCTGCGCCTTCGGCTTGATCTTTAGTAGTGAACAACAAGCCAAATGCATCTGACTCGAGGTTTTCACCTTCGCTTTGGCCTACTTCAAGTCCTCGACGAATGACATCGAGTGCCGCATTGATAGCGATAGGACCGCGCTTAGCGATTGTAGATGCCAACTTAATAGTGACCTCCTTCAAATCATCGGTGCTAGCCACTCTGTTTACCACGCCAACACGCATCGCATCTGCTGCAGAATACATGTCGCCGGTTAATATCCATTCGCGCGCAACTCCGGGTGAAGCCAAACGTGAGAGGCGTTGCGTGCCACCGAAACCTGGGATTAAACCCAAACTTACTTCTGGTAAGCCAAGCATTGCGCCTTCGACTGCCACGCGTAGGTGACAAGCCAGTGCTAATTCTAAGCCACCTCCAAGAGCGAAACCGTTGATCATAGCTATCACCGGAATCGGTGACGCCTCAATCATTGAGAATACTTCTTGGCCTGCCTGTGACAAGCTTCGCGCCTCAAGCGCAGACATGCCAACGAACTCTGAAATGTCGGCGCCTGCGACAAAAGCTTTAGCGCCCGCACCGGTAATTACAATCGCCTTAACATCTTCATATTCGAATAATTCAGGAAGCCCTTCGCTAAGCTCACCGAGCACCTCGGCGTTCAAAGCATTCAATGCCTTCTCGCGCGAAATGGTCAGCCATGCAATACCGTTATCGTCTACCTCGAGCTCTAAGCATTTGTAAGTGTCGTCGCTCATGATTAACCCTCGGTGCGAACAACCATGCTTTCAATAACACATGCTTGCTTTGGCTTATCGCCAGGCAAAGTTTGCTCGGCAGCAACAGCGTCAAGCGCATCTTCGCCAGCAATCAACTTGCCAAAAGCGGCGTATTGGTTGTCTAGAAATTCGGCATCGTCATGACACACGAAAAATTGGCAAGAAGCAGAATCTACATTTTGTGAACGCGCCATCGACAATACGCCACGCTTATGTGAGTAGTCTTTATTGTCAGTGAACTCACCTTTAATATTACCATTAGGGCCTGAGCCCATACCGGTACCATCAGGGCATCCACCTTGAATCATGAAACCTGGAATGACGCGGTGAAAAGTTTTACCGTTGTAAAAGCCTTCTTTAACGTAGTTCAGAAAGTTTTCTACTGTTCCTGGAGCTATGTGTGGCCAAAACTCGAAAGTCATGGTGCCGACGGTTTTGCCATCGACTGAGACCGTCATGTCAACTAGTGTTTGTGTGGTTGATGTCATTATTATTACTCGTAACGTTTGATGATGTGCCAGCCATATGGGCTGTCTATTTTATCGAAGTTTGAAATGCCGATTTCGCCGACTTCCAAGTTGAATCCAATGTTGCCGAAACCCGGAACCATTTGTCCGCGCGGAAGCCATTGGATCTCTGCCAAACGCGCACGCAATCCTTTTGCTGCTTCGTTAAATTCGTCACTAGCCTGCTGCATTGTCATCTCTTTTGAGTCAACACGCGCCTTCAATGCGGTTGACAAAGCCATGGCCTCTTTCTGAATTTCAGCAGACTTAGCATCGGCTTCGTCATTATGCCGCCCCGTATTAAGCATGGAGTATTTTCCTTTGGGGCTAGTGTCTTTGCCGCCAGGGTCATCGGTAAACTCTATAACCAAGCTGTCGAAATCTTCACCGGCCTTAGCGCGCTTAAGTATTTCAGCAGCAAGAACCTCAGCCTCTTCTTGAGTACGCGTCGCCGTAGTGCGTGTACCCGCGAAGGATATCAGAATATGCTGAATGCGAATCTGCTCTGGCTCGTCGCCAATATCTGCCATTGGGCGGGCGATTACTTCATCAAACTGTGGCACTATCCCCTCAACAACACGACAAGTCTTAACCATAGCTTTTTGAGTTGGGTTAGACGGCTCGCCACTCATGGGATTAGGTGTACACTCAATGTTGGCAATTTGCTCAAGCACTGCAACACCATTAACCATGATGCCGAATGACGAGTAATTGTTATCTAAGTTCTTAACGGATGGGTTATATGAATCCGTAATCACGAAATATTGCGAAGATGCAGAATCTGGGTTGCCGCCCCGAGCCATTGACAATACACCATAACGGTGGGCGCGAGATTTCTCGCTAGAGAACTCTGCCTTAATATTACCGTGGACTCCTTTGCCAGCACCGGTGTTATCAGGTGAACCACCTTGAATCATGAAGTCGCGCAAAATGCGGTGATACTTACG
>JAQWRF010000093.1 GCA_029243845.1 Planctomycetota bacterium
ATCAGAACAATGCTCAAGTACTACAGCATCTACACCGCTTGCCTCAACGGCCTCGTGTACTGCTGCTTGCTTGTTCGGGCCACACAAGCAAAGTAACTGCCAATTCAAGCGCTTCAACTCGGGGAGCATCTCGATTACGGCCTGATTCAAGCTAAGTGCACCCTGCGAGCCGCCCATGGTCAGCAACACCGGTCGCTGATGATCTAAGTCAAATTTAGCGCAGGCTTGTTCACGACTAGGCAGAGCCGTCGCGCTGCGAGAAATCGGGCCAACTACTGTTGCTCGTGGCACATCAACGGCGGTCTTGGCAAACATAACCAGCACTCGTTTGGCAAAGTGACTAACTAAGCGCACTGCTTTACCAACCACCACGTTACCTTCTAAGCAAACCAAGGGTCGTGGCAAGGCAGCCAGAGCAGTAGCACCACCATAGCCACCAAGACTGACCAACAAATCAGGTTTGAAATCGCGGCAATATTTGCGCACGCGTGGGAAGGAAGCCAAGGCTGCAAAGTATCGCGGTAACGCAGAATCGTCGATACCAAGACTGCGATGCGAAATAGAATCATCGATGTAATTCAACTCGACTTGGCGACCGCTAAGCCAAAATTCAACTTGATGGCCTCGGGACATCAATTCTTCGGCAATGCCAATTGCGGGAGTCAAATGACCACCTGTACCTCCACCCACAAACGCCACGCGCATTATTCAGCAGGAATAATTAAAGTTTGGCCAACGCTAAGACTGTTTGCGTTTTCAAGGTTATTCGCTTTTAATATCACATCAATTTTTTTGCTAGTACCGTAAAACTTTTGTGAGATCCCACCCAAGAAATCTCCGGATTGCACGGTATAGCTTTGCTGAGTTGTAGGCCCGGTTTTTACGGGGATGACTTCCGGCACAACTTCATCAAGCATAAGGCGCAATTCCATACCTATCTGAATACCGGTCTCGTCTTTGATGCCGTTCCAGCGCATGATGTCTTTATAGCGCTTGGAGTCACCAAGTTCGCGTTTCGCAATTGCACCCAAAGTGTCGCCTTGACGAACGACAACAACCTGTACATCGTTTGAGAAAGTAGCGGGCATTGGAACTGCCTGAGCAGTTTCGCCCGACAAAGGCGTTGACACTGCCGTCGAATTAGGATTAAAGTTATCAGGTTTTATATATTGCCGCTGATTTTTGGGCAACAAACGCACAGCATCCAGATCACTAGGTTGCACAATGACCGTCGATGGTTCAGCGTCTTCGGGATTTGATTTTTCTGAGCCAAAGTAAGAGCCAAGCATTGCTATTGAAAAAAGAGCAAAGAAGCCGAGTAATGCGTTTTTTGTGAGCTTGTTCATTTGATACCAAAGGGAGCGGATTGAGTACGGATGCGACTACGAGTTGAATTGATGGCAATACCAAGCAGTAACGCCAACGCCATCAGGGAGGTACCGCCGCGACTAACGAAGGGTAATGGTAGACCTTTTACCGGTAAAGCACCTACAACCATTGCCATGTTATAAGCCGCCTGAAAGGAAATAACTACAGTTGTTGCGCCCATCAACAATATACCGTAACGATGGCTAGATTGTCGGGCTACGCGTAAGCCAAAAAAAGTAAAGGCCATAAACAACGACCAAACCATCAGGACGCCGATCATGCCCCATTCGTCGGCTATTAAAGCCAATACAAAGTCGGTGGTGCTCTCAGGAATATATCCGAATTTAAGCACGCCGTTCCCGGGTCCAGCCCCAAACCAACCGCCGTAACGGAAAGCGTCTTGGGCGCGCATTACTTGTTCAGGAACGCCCCCAGACCAACTGTCTATACGTGACAGCACGTGATCAAAAGAAAACACTGCTAACGCTCCTACCACCAACAATAGCGGCACAGACACTAGCAACACCCGGAAAGGCAAACCGGCGAACAGCATCACGCATCCGGAAACCGCAATCAGAATAACAACAGAACCAAAATCTGGCTGTAATAGCACCGGTAGCATCAACACGAAAAAGAGGCCGATCATTTTAAAAATTGGCGAGGCCGATTGCACGCGCAATGGGTCTTTTGCAATCCATGATGACAACAAAACTGGCCATAGCACTTGCAGAAACAGTGACGGCTGCAAAGAGACGGATCCAACTTGAATCCAGCGAGTAGCGGCATTGGCGGCGCGCCCCAAGTCAGTAACCAACATCAAAAGGAGTAACAGCCACAGGGCAATGCTAGCGTGCACACTATAATTACGAACGTGCTGCGGATTGAGATTAAGACCAACTGCAAACGCTGCGGCTGCGGCAGCCAAGAAGGAACTGTGGCGCAGCAGCACGTCTCCGGCTTCTCCCGGAGGGGCCGATGAAACAGCTACCAGTAATCCCAAAACAGCCAACGCCCCTACACATGCGAATAATGCAAGTGTCGCAGGCATAAACTTATTGGAAGCTGCCATTGTCGATTAACGCAACTTAATAAGAAGTAAACCCAAGCTAGCAAACAACGCCGAGACTATCCAGAATCTGGCGACGATGCGCGCTTCTGGCATCTTATCAAGTTGCCAAATATGATGGATGGGCGCTTTTCGAAAAGGTCGCCAATTAAAATACTTGCAACATAAAATTTGCAGCAAACTCGAGGCCACTTCAATAGTAAATACCCCGCCGATTAAAATGAGTAGTATTTCTTGTTTGGAAACAATAGCAAAATAAGCCATTGCAGCGCCGAGTGGTAGCGATCCGCTGTCACCCATAAAGATTAATGCGGGTGACGAGTTGAACCACAAGAAACCTAGACTAGCGCCAAGAGTAGCCGCGACCAAGACCGTTACTTCGCCAGAACCTGGGATGAATGGCAAGTGCAAGTATTCTGAAAAGTTAGCATGGCCCACGAAGTAAGTACTCAAGCCCATTGCAGCCAATACTGGGACAGCTGACCCCACTGCTAAACCATCCAGACCGTCAGTAACATTAGCCGCGTGGCTAAATCCGAGAATACACATTATTTGTATGACGAAGAACACCCCACCCAGCACCAGTAAGCCCATACCTGGACCAATCACCATATCCTTGAAGACCGGCATGAAAATATATCGCAGTTCTGGGTACGAGCCAGGTGCATCACCAAGCTTCCACAGCAAGCCAACAACTAAAAGTGTTAGCAATAGCGTCGGAACCATTTTTGCCTTACGCGACAAACCCTTACGCGGGTCATTCGGGTTCGCCTTAACTTGATCATCGAAAAAACCAATAGTACCCATGCCAACCATTAGCACCATTCCGATTAAGACCAGCGGCTCATCGATACGTCCAAAGACCATCGTGCTAATCAGCACCGATGCCAACCAAAAAACTCCGCCCATCGTCGGTGTACCGTCTTTGCCCGCCTGACGGTAAGCCTCTGCGACTTCGTCGCAATCCGAGTTGTCGGTGCGCTCGCCAACCTTACTTTCGCGCAAACGATTAATAAGGGGTTTGCCAATCACCAAGGCAACAGCAAATGAAAAGATAAATGCCGCGCCCGCTCGAACGCCAATATAGCTAAATGCGGCAAAAGGGCTAAATAAGTCAGACAAGAATGGGATTAGCCAGTTAATCATTTTATAGTAGTAGACAGGAGTGCTTCGAAATCAATGAGGACGCGCTCGAGTTGGTCGGCGCGTGAAGCCTTGAGCAAAACCAAATCGTCAGCCCCACAATAGTTGGATAAAAACATCGAGGCCGCCGCACAATCAGCAACGCGCACCACTTGGATTTGCTGCGGTACAGCGTCGGCAATAACAGACGCCAACTCGCCCACACAAAGCACGACATCAATGGCGAACTCGTCAAGTGAACGGCCTACTTGCGCGTGTAATGCATGT
>JAQWRF010000129.1 GCA_029243845.1 Planctomycetota bacterium
CCCCAGGCGCAAAAGGACATCCGCCAGTGCCGCCTGCGGACGCATCAAAAAATTCAACGCCAAGCTTCAGCCCCTCGGCGCAATTCTCTAAAGCATTGCTATAAGTGTCATGCATGTGCAAGCCGATTTTATCTATAGGCAGATAACGCTGGGCACCCTCAATAATTTCGTGCACTAATTCAGGGCGCCCAACGCCAACCGTATCGGATAGCACCACGCGCTCAACTCCCATTTCGGCACTTGCCGCCACTAATTCAGCAACAAGGTTTTTTTCAACCGCCGACTGCGGAGAACCGAACGCCATCGATAAGTACATACGCACCGGCACACCATCGCGCTTAGCTGCAGCAACAATTTCGCTATTAACCTGGACAGCATCATCAACGCTCATTCCGGAGTTGGCGCGCGAGAATTCTTGATTAGCGCCAATCACCGCAGTAATAGCATCAAGGCCACTATCGCTAAATGTTTCGTAGCCACGCATATTCATAACCAAACCGACCAAAGGGATGCCCTCACGCCACTCGGCACTCTTCAATCTGTGGCATAACTCGACGGCATCCGCAAACTGCGGCACACGATCAGCCCTCACAAAGGAAGTAACCTCTAGCGAATCTGGCTTCGTCTGAGCCAATAATTCGAGCAGGCGCATTTTTTGATCCGTCGAAAAAATAGTTTTTTCATTTTGCAGCCCGTCACGCGCAGCGACTTCATGGATTTTCATTATTTATATTTTGGCGTGTGGCTAGCAATCTTAATCGTTTTAGCAATAATCGCGCGCGCCCACTTTTTTCTGCCAGTCAAGGTATAGCTAGGTAAATAATTTTTCAAGAAGCGCCAACGGTCGGTCAGGCTAACGGACGACGGAGCAGAGAAATTGAGAGCTGACAAATCTTTCACGAACCAACGGTGATGCGGATTACGTTCACGCACCACTCTTTCGAGATCAATAAAGTGCGGCTGCCCCCAGCGCTTGTCGTGCTCGTACTCGTGGGCGGCCACAATCAGATGACAGCAATATAAGTCTTTGTGGAAATACCCCGAAACATGAAAACGTTTTATCATTCCGGCAAGGTCTTCAATGATTTGCAGACGAACCTGCTGCGCAGACAAGCCGTCCAATTCTGGATAGCCACCTGCAAGGAATACGTCGAGAGTCGGGCCCTTGATTTCGCGAGTAATCACAAAAGACAACCGGGGGCAACTCAAAAAATTAGTCGACTCACCGAAAGCAACTGGCTGTGGTACATCAAATCCGTTGCGGCGCATCATGTTTGCCGAGTCCCACTCGCGATGTCCTGGGCTTACCACCCATTGCCCAGCTAGTGAAAAACGCGATCTCCAAGGAATCTTTTTGTGGACTTTCAGGAACCACACTTCGTTTTCTGCTTCGACTCTGTATGTCATGCGCATACCAGCATCTCGCGCCACGTCCTCGCCGATAAAAGCCATTGCTCCCTCAAGTGTATCTAGCTTTAATTCAGTCAATTGAGCAACATCTTTTTCACATGCTAGAACCCGACCATCGTCAAGGCTAACCGTAGCCGAGAAGTCTTTTTGGTACTTTTTAGGGTCGCGCGTCAAACTCATAGTGTAATCTTCGACAATCCCCCTTGTTCAAGCAAGGAGAACTGCTTAATCTTTGTAAAATCATGGGCTTAACCCACTCCCGTCACCCATCAAATACAGCCAATCATGGCAACCGACAATCACGAAAACAGCGAACTTAACCCGTTCCTGCAAATGACGAAGAGACTTGAGAAGGCATCGAGCCTAATCTCAGTCGACGCCGGCGTTTACAAAATTCTCGCCGAACCTTTTCAGGAACTGGCTGTATCTATTCCGGTGCGCATGGACGACGGTTCCCTGCGTGTGTTTACAGGCTACCGCGTTCAGCACTCCGTCGCACGCGGTCCTGCTAAGGGGGGTATTCGTTATTCACCAGAAGTCAACCTCGATGAAGTGCGCGCGCTATCCGCATGGATGACATGGAAGTGCGCGGTAGTCAACGTTCCATTTGGCGGCGGCAAAGGCGGCATCATTTGTGACCCGCGTCGCATGTCGCAAGGCGAGCTCGAACGACTGACACGCCGTTACACCTCGAGCTTGTTAGACATCATCGGCCCCGAGCGCGATGTGCCTGCTCCTGACATGAACACTAACTCGCAAACGATGGCGTGGTTCATGGATACTTATTCGATACACACACGCGCGACTTGCACCGCTGCTGTTACGGGTAAACCAATTGGCCTCGGCGGTTCATTAGGGCGCAACGAAGCAACTGGTTTGGGTGTGGCAATCATCGCACGTGAATCTCTAAAATACAAAAATTTACCTAGTGAAGGCTGTACTGTAGTTGTTCAGGGTTCGGGTAACGTAGGTGGCTTAGCTGCCAAGTTCATGCACGATATGAAACATAAAGTTATTGCTATCTCTGATATGTATGGCGGCATCCACGACCCTAGCGGTCTTGATATGCCGAAGGTGCTTGATTGGTTGCAAGAAAAAGGCAAGCTTCAGGGATTCCCAGGCACGACTGACATTGACAACAATCAGTTGCTAGCGCTTGACTGTGATGTACTAATACCAGCGGCCACCGAAAATCAAATAACTTCAGTAAACGCGGCCGACATTAAGGCTAAAGTTATCGTCGAAGGCGCCAATGGCCCCACATCTGACGAAGCCGATATGATCCTTGAAGCCAATGGTGTCTTTGTTGCGCCAGACATTTTGGCGAACGCCGGCGGCGTAACGGTATCCTACTTCGAGTGGGTGCAAAACCGCATGGGATACTTCTGGGAAGAAAAAGATGTGCTCGACCGCATGGAGCGTATCCTGGTTGATTCTTTCAACGACGTTGTGGCTTCATCTGAGCGCAATGAAACGAGTGCGCGAATTGGCGCTTATTGCCTAGCTGTAGAACGAGTCGCTTATTCGCATGAAATGAGAGGTATGTATGCTTAACGATAATAACCCAATCGAAGAACCACAGGCGCCATCACCAGCGCTGTCCGACGACAACCCATTCGCCTCAATGATGGAACGTTTCGATGAGGCCGCACAGCTTCTCGGACTCGATCCAGACTTATACATGTTGCTGCGTCGCCCCGACCGCGAGTTTAAGTTTGCGATTCCGGTGCAACTTGACAGCGGCGAGATTGAAGTCTTCTCAGGCTTTCGCATCCGCCACAACTTGTCTTTAGGTCCATGCCTCGGTGGTTTGCGCTTTGACAAAAACGTTAACCGTGACGAGTTACGTGCCCTGGCAGCATGGACGACATGGAAATGCTCCGCCTTGAACGTACCGTTTGGTGGTTCAATGGGTGGCGTTAACTTCGAACCGCGTGAGCACAGCGATGCTGTAGTTGAAAAAGTTGTACGCCGTTACACCTCTGGCGTTAACGACCTCATCGGCCCTGAACGCGACATACTCATCCCTGACCTACATACTAACGAACGCATGATGGCATGGGCAATGGACACTTATTCAATGCATGCGCGACACACGGCAAATGCGGTTGTTGTGGGCAAGCCATTAGGATTGGGTGGTACACAATTACGCAACTCAGCTATTGGTCGCGGAGTACGCGTGGTAATGGAGATGCGTCTTTCAGAAATGGATATCAACGAAAAGGTTGCAGTAGTGATTCAGGGTGCTGGGCAAGTGGCCTCGCAAACTGCTCTCGAGCTAGAGCACAATGGCCACAAAATCATCGGGATGGGCGATTTACAGGCTTGCTTTCATAATGCTGACGGCATTGATGTTGCAGCTTTGGTTCAGCACCGTGAAAACCACGGCTCATTGGCTGGCTTTAAAGGCGGCGACCTAATTGATAACGCCGAGCTCTTAAGTCTCGCTTGCGACTTGTTAATTCCTGCCGCAGCATCTAATCAGATTACGGGTAAAAATGCCGATACGATTAACGCCAAGCTAGTCGTAGAAGCAGCAAACGGACCCACCACCAAGCGCGCCGAC
>JAQWRF010000165.1 GCA_029243845.1 Planctomycetota bacterium
AATTTAGTCCACGATACGACCGCAGGAAAGTTCGGGCCGTTCGAAGATCAATTGTTCGTTGCCGAGTTAACGCTTGGTAACGTACTACGCGTAATGCTCGAAGACGTTCAAGGAGTCACTCAAGGCGCAGTAGTCCAATTCCGTGAAGGTGTCGGCAGCGCTATTCGTGTGCGCTTTGCACCGGATGGCTCGTTGTTCGCCGGTTTAACTAATCGCGGTTGGGGCGGGCTTGCTCCGGGTTCTGGGGTGGCTCGTATGCGCTATCGTGATGTGCTGCCACTTGAAATGGCTAACATCAGTTTGCGCCAAGACGGCTTTGTTATTGACCTAACCAAATCTATCACAAGTATTCCGACCATCGAAGCGCGAAGCTACGACTATAACTATTGGTGGGACTACGGTTCTCCTGAAATGCGCGAGAAGCAATTAGATGTTGGCGATGTTGAGTTAAGCGACGACGGGCTTCAAATAACTATTTCGAATATGAAGCTCAGTGCCGGGCGCTGTGTGCGCATGCAGTTATTCGGCATTGGTTTGTTGCACGATGAGTTCGCTTACACCATTAACCAACTCCCAGAAGGCGAGCTATGTTCGGAACGTGTAGCTAAAACTGTGGCGCCGCCTGAGGCCCGCACCGTTGCGGAAGAGGGTGATGGTTGGTTGACAACAACTTGGGGTGACCCATTTGATAATTGGGTTGCTGATGGTTGGAAATTATGCTCAGCGAGTCTTGATAAGTCAAACCCGTCTCGTTTTGAGTTAAATGTCGGCAATAGCGCTTTGGTTAATACCGGGCCGAATGCCACGCACTTCACTTCGAAAGATTCTTATGGTGACGTCGAGTTCAGGTTCAGCTTTATGCTGCCTGAAGGAGGTGACTCTGGTTTGTACATGATGTCGCGTTATGAATTACAACTTACAGACGATAGTAGCTGCGGTGAGATTATCGGTTCTAAAAATCCTCGCGCACAGGCGTATAACGGTGCAGGCGAATGGCACATCATGCGTGGACGATTCTTGGCTCCACGTTTCGATGCTGACGGTAACAAAACACGTAATGCGCGCTTTGAAGATATCAGTATTGACTATGTAAGCATCATTGGTGCTGCCGAATGCAACGCTGTAACCGGCGGAGCTGTTTCGCAGCAAGAGGTCGCATCCGCGCCGATGTTCTTTCAAGCGACTGCCGGCACTATTGCAATTGCGGATGTGCGTCTAAAACCTCTTGATTAAATCGTTTACTGCACCTAACTTAGTGGCAATGAAATCACTCCTGACCTTATTCATGATGCTGGCTGCAGCATCATGCTCCACCCCTGCCAAAGAAGATGCGCCGAATAACGTGATTGCTCTATGGACTGGCGAAGATTCGCAATTAGCAAATTGGCAAATGGCTGGTCCAGGAGAATTCGTTCACGACGGCAATACTGTTTATGCGCAGGGTGGCATGGGATTGTATTGGTATAACGCTCAAGCCTTTAAAGATTTTGAATTAGAGCTCGAGTGGCAGGTCACGGATGTCTCGAATAACTCAGGCGTGTTTGTGCGCTTTCCTAACCCTGGCGATGACCCATGGGTCGCGGTTAAGGAAGGTTATGAAATTCAGATTTGCGATACGCCAGCCCCTAAGCATGACACTGGTTCAGTTTATTCTTTTCAAGCAGCAACGCATCTTCCGACTAAGCCGCAAGGCGAATGGAACACATACCTCATTCGAGTCGTAGGGCAGCAATATACGATTTCCATTAACGGCGAGTTAGTTAATAGCTATACCGGCGATCGCAGCGAGCATGGTCATATCGGTTTGCAAAACCACGACGACGATTCTCCAGTGCGTTACCGTAACATTCGCGTAACCGAAATTTAAAATGAATCAAAATCCACCAATCGGCCGCTTGTCGGTAATGATGTTTCTGCAGTACGCCATTTGGGGCGCTTGGCTTCCTTTGCTGTGGCCTTTTTTGACTGAGCATCGCGAGATGTCTCCGGAGCAGGTCGGCAATATGTTTGCTATCGGTGCTCTCGGTGCCATCATCGCACCCTTTATCGCCGGTCAAATCGCCGACCGTTGGTTTGCCACTGAAAAGTTTTTAGCCTTGTCGCACATCATCGGCGGAATTTTAGTCTGGCAATTAGCAAGCATTGAAACCTACAGCAGCTTTTTGGTTTTTTCACTGGTTTATTCCGTGGTTTACTCGCCTACTTTGCCACTCACTAATTCTTTAGCCTTTCATCACCTAGATGACATCGACAAAGATTTCGGACGCGTGCGTGTCTGGGGCACCGTTGGCTGGATCGCCGTAGGTATTGCCATCGGTCAGTGGCTGTTGCATATGCACGGCGACAACACCACTGCTGGCATGGCAGACGCCTTCCGCTTATCGGGTGCACTCGGCATCGCGATGGGTGTTTATTGCTTGTCGCTACCGCACACTCCACCTGCAAAATCTGAAACGCAAAATGCCACTGGCCGCGCCTTGGGCGAAATAAAGCGACAGCCGCTGCTTACCTTATTCTTACTTGCTGTTCCCGTTAGCTGCATTCACCAATTTTACTTTGTGCATACTGCAGGCTTC
>JAQWRF010000117.1 GCA_029243845.1 Planctomycetota bacterium
AGCTAAGAAGAAGCCTGCGAAAAAGAAGGCCAAGAAGAAAGTAGCTAAGAAGAAAGTAGCTAAGAAGAAGCCTGCGAAAAAGAAGGCCAAGAAGAAAGTAGCTAAGAAGAAAGTAGCTAAGAAGAAGCCTGCGAAAAAGAAGGCCAAGAAGAAAGTGGCTAAGAAGAAAGTAGCTAAGAAGAAGCCTGCGAAAAAGAAGGCCAAGAAGAAAGTAGCTAAGAAGAAGCCTGCGAAGAAAAAAGTAGCTAAGAAGAAAGCTGCCAAGAAGAAAGTCGTCCGCAAGAAAAAGTAGACTAGACGCTTCTTAAAAAAAACAGCTGGCTCTAGTTCGCTAGAGCTGGCAACTCTTCAGAAATAACCTCTCCCCAAGTCTCAAACACCCGGATAATCATGAATAAGCGCGAATTAATTGAAGCTGTCTGTGCAGAACTAGAAACTACTAAGTCGGCCGCAGAAGAAACTGTAAACATCGTACTCCAAGCAATAAAAGATGGCGTCACATCAGACGACCAAGTCTCTATTGCAGGATTCGGCACCTGGTCAAAGCGCAGTCGCGCTGCACGTACCGGTCGCAATCCTCAAACAGGCGAAACTATGCAAATTAAAGCAAGTAAGTCTGTTGGCTTCAAGCCTGCTAAGGCTTGGAAGGACTCAGTAAACGGTAAGTAATTAGTTACGTTTACTCTTAGCCTCGGTTCATTGCGAGCCGGGGCTTTTTTTATGCCTCACCAAGTTTGCCGATTTCGGCAGCTATGGCATCGTTGTCGATCTTAGCGAATAGAACTTCAGCAGTGCCGAGTTCGGTTCCCGCTGCAAGCACGTCGGTGACCTCGTCGCTGCCCCATGAGTTACTATGGTTACTCGAAGCGTCACCGAGCATTTCTGATAGCTTGATCGATGATCGCGGACAGAACGGTGAAAGTCGACGGCTTAATAAATCGAAGTGAGCGATACAGCGCTCGACCGCCTGTGCGCACAACATCTGCTCGGCAGGATCATCGGACTTTATTTTTTTCCAGGGCTCAAGCTTATCAAAGAACTGATTGAGCGCAGTGCACCCAGCGATCAATGCTTGTGCCGCCTTACGCAATTCATGGTTCTCAATGAACCCAGCAATCTGTGCAAAGCTTTCGCGAGAGGCTGTCAAGAAATCGTCTTCGAGTACTTCATCTACCGCCGGGATTTTATTATCGAATCGCTTATGGGCGAATTTTAAAACGCGGCTAGCTAAGTTTCCAATCTTGTCGGCCAATAGTGAGTTGTTTGTTGACTGGAATTCGTTCCAGTTGAACTCACTATCGGATGTCTCGGGTGCCGATAACAATAAATGGAAACGCGCTGCATCAGAGTTGTAGTTCTCGAAGAAGCTTGCGTTGTCGATATACCAACCCTCGGAAGTACTGAACTTCTTTCCTTGAAGATTGTAAAACTCGTTTGCCGGGACGGACCACGGTAAGACAAAATTCTTACCGCTCCATGAATCGCCTTGGCCGAGTAACATGCTCGGGAAAACAACGGTATGGAAAGCGATATTGTCTTTGCCGATGAAGTGCACCAAACGCGTTTCGTCGTCCTGCCACCAATCTTTCCAGGCGTCCGGCTCGCCGTTGTTGTGCGCCCATTCCATTGTGGCGCTGACGTAACCAATCGGTGCATCAAACCATACATACAGCACCTTGCCCTCAGCGCCTTCGACGTTATCTGGCAAGGGTACGCCCCAAGGCAAGTCGCGCGTGATAGGACGATCGTGCAAGTCACGCAACATCGCCTTTACATAGCCATCCACATTAGACTTCCAGCCTTTGATGGGATGTTCGGCATGCGTGCCGGCGTACCAATCTTTTAACCCAGCCTTTTGCAAAGCAGGCAAGTCGATATACCAATGGGTGGTGTCTTTCAGCACTGGCGTGGAGCCATCAATTAGGCTCACCGGATCGCCTAATTCGCGTGCGTCAACCCAAGATCCGCATTTAGGGCATTCGTCACCGCGAGCTTTTTCAAAACCACAGTCAGGACAAGTGCCTTGCAGATAACGGTCTGGCAGAAAGCGCTGGCTCTCTTCAGAAAACCATTGTTGCTCGGTGCGCTTAATGATGAAATCATTGTCGAGCAGCACCTGGAAAAACTTTTGGCTGGCTTCTTTGTGGAACTCGCAACGCGCAGTGCCTGAGAAGATGTCGAAATTTATCGCAAAGCTGTTAAACAAGTCACCAATTTCTTTATGCCATTTGTCGACATAGTCGCGGTAGTTACTGCCTTCGGCCTCCGCTTTCATGGTGATGGCAACCCCGTGTTCGTCGGTACCGCAAACGTACAAAACGTTTTCTTCACCTTTAGCCATCTTCAAGTAACGCACATAAACATCAGCCGGTAAATAGGCGCCAGCAATATGTCCAAAGTGAATCGGACCGTTAGCGTAAGGCAGGGCCGAAGTTACGAGGTAGCGTGTCATTACTTGCTTAGCTGCTCTACTTGCTGCTGCAAATCAGTAATGAACTTATCGAGAGTCAGCGCTTCGCCATTATCAAGATTGCTAGCGCACTTATCGCGCAGCATAATCAAATCTTCGATGACACCGTTTGCCATTTGCGGATTGGGCTCTTGCTTGGGAGCGCCAGGAACTTCGATTAAACCGAGCGCGAAGAATCCTTGCATGGCAATCTTCTGAACAAAAATACGGAAATCTCCGCTAGGGATTTGTGAGTCAGTCATAACTATGCCTCTACTGATTGCGTAGAGTTAGCGTTGATCCTCAGCCTTAATGAAGCCGCGACGAAACGGTCAAATAACGGATGTGGAACTAAAGGTTTCGATTTAAATTCAGGGTGATATTGCACACCAACAAAGAAGTCGTGATTGCTTATTTCAACAGCCTCGACTAAGTCACGCTTCTCGAAAATGCCCGATGCTGTTAGCCCGGCTTTCTCTAATTGTTCGCGATACGCGTTGTTGAACTCCCAGCGGTGACGGTGCCTCTCAAACACCATGTCGCGATCGTAGATGTCTGCAAGTTTAGTATTCGGCACAACGCGACAGGCGTAGGCGCCTAAACGCATGGTGCCACCTTTGTCAGAAACGTTTTCTTGCTCAGCCATCAAATCTATCACAGGGTTGGCGCAATTTTCGTCAACTTCAGAGGTGTTAGCGTCTTTAATGCCTGCGACGTTTCGCGCGTATTCGATTGTGATCGCTTGCATGCCAAAACAAATACCAAAAGTAGGAATGTTGTTTTCGCGCGCCCATTGAACGGCATTTATTTTGCCTTCGAGTCCGCGTTCACCAAACCCGCCCGGGATAAGGACGCCGTTTATACCTTCAAGCGCTTCACTTGCATCGCAATCAAGCAAGCTTTCAGCCGCAATCTTGCGAAAGCGTACCTTAGTGTTATGCGCGGCACCAGCGTGCGCTAATGATTCGTAAATAGATTTGTATGCGTCGTGTAGCTCGATATACTTGCCAACGACAGCAATTTCAATTTCGTGTTTAGGGTTAGCCCAACGAGTAACCAAGTCTTGCCAGTCGCTCATATCGACTTTCGCAACAGAGGGTAGCTCGAGATGGTTGACTACGGCGCTATCTAAGCCATGCTTTTGTAGATCAAGAGGCACTTCATAGATTGTAGTAGGCACGTCAATTTCTTGAATCACATCACTTTCGCGAACGTTACAGAACAAGGAAATCTTACTACGCATGCCTTCTGTCATGGGGTGTTCACAACGACACACCAGTACGTCAGGTTGAATGCCGATTTCACGAAGCTTGCCAACCGACTGCTGTGTTGGCTTTGTTTTCATCTCGCCGGATGCCTTTAAGTATGGCAATAACGTCAAGTGCACAAACATGGTTTGTGTCTTAGGGCGCTCTAGAGCATATTGACGAATCGCCTCAAGGAAAGGCAAGGATTCAATGTCGCCAGCAGTGCCGCCGATTTCAACAATCGAAATATCAGCACCTTCGGCTGCACCGGAGGTAATCGCTTTCTTTATTTCGTTGGTGATATGCGGAATCACCTGCACGGTTTGGCCGAGGTATTCTCCGGCGCGTTCTTTGCGAATAACCTCAGAATAAATAGAACCGGTAGTCGCGTTCGAATGACGACCGATGGGTGCATTAGAGAAACGCTCGTAGTGACCGAGGTCGAGGTCGGCTTCGTAGCCATCTTCGGTTACGTAAACTTCGCCGTGCTCAAAGGGCGACATCGTGCCAGGGTCGACGTTTATATAGGGGTCAAGCTTTTGAATAGCGACTTTGAGTCCGCGTTTTTCTAGGAGAACAGCTAACGCCGCAGTGGTGATCCCTTTGCCGAGGGATGATACTACGCCGCCAGTTACGAAGATGAATTTAGTCATTGTCAGGGAGGAATGCGGATTGCCGCTGAAGAAACATATCGTAGTCTTGCCGGGTATCTATTCCGACACCAACGTGGGTGCATTTTATAACTCGCATTGTAATTCCGTTCTCTAATAAGCGTAATTGCTCGAGTTTTTCACATTTCTCAAGCGGCGACGGAGGTAATTCGGAGAAGCGTTGCAGTGATTGTCGCTGAAAGCCATAAATTCCGATATGAAGACGAGCACCGATGTCTTCTGCGCGCACAAAAGGGATAGCGCTGCGTGAGAAGTACAGAGCATCGCCATTTAATGCCGTAACGACCTTTACGGCTGCATTATCGTGGCGCTGCTCGTAAGCCAAGGGAGCGCTTAAAGTGGCCGTTGGCGCGCCATCAAGCAAAGCCTGGCATAGCAAATCGATAACATCGGGATCAATCTCGGCCTCGTCTCCCTGAACGTTAACAATGAACTCGGCCGACGGATACTCTTGCGCAGCCGCCCATACCCGGTCGGTGCCGCTTGGTAAATCAGAGTCGGTCATTACCGCATGAAAGCCAGCCTGTAGAGCAACCTCGTGCAGAGCAGAGTCATCGACAGCAGCAACTACCAAATCAGGCAGCTTGGCTTTAGCGCATTGCTGCAACGTGTGCACTAATAGTGGGCGTCCGGATTCAGCGAGGAGCAGTTTGTCGGGCAGGCGCGTTGAAGCACG
>JAQWRF010000171.1 GCA_029243845.1 Planctomycetota bacterium
ATGAATGTTTCTTTCGAGAACAAAGATGTCGACACTTACAATCTTGCAGCTTTTATTAAAGGCGATGGCAGCAGCGATGAAATTATTGTTTTAGGCGCGCACCTCGATCATGTCGGCCTTGACCCGAACGCCGATCTTATGACCATGACTTTGCGCCCTGGCGCGGACGACAATGCTTCCGGGTCAGCTGCATTACTTGAAGTCGCTCAAGCTTTGGCTCCACATAAGCCTAAGCACGATATTCTTTTCTTATGGTTTACCGGAGAGGAATTAGGATTGCTTGGCTCGCGTAAATACTGCGAGAACCCTCTCGTGCCGCACGAACAAACTATCGCAATGCTTAACATGGATATGGTGGGTCGAGGCGACACCAAGAAAGTCAATATCGGCGGTTTGTGGTCGCGGCCGCGATGGGCAGATTTTGTCGAGGCCCAGCATAAGCGCATTAAAAGTAAATTGAAAATGGACAACGAGCAGGGTCGCGATTTGTACGCTCGCTCTGACCAATATAGTTTTCATACGCAAGATGTCGTCGGCTTATTTTTCTTTGAGGCCGACCTTGAAACGAATAAGTCCTACCATCAGCCCAGCGATGTCGGTGAATCTATAGACGGTAAGAAAATGTCACTGATTGCTCAATTATTTACTGCATGCGCTTGGGCTATCGCCTATGAAGGGCAGCGTCCTTAGCTTAGTGTTTGATGATTAGTGCTACTATTGTTTGCGCGCTTAGTTTCGCAATTGCATCTCAGCAGAGCTTAGAATCACTTATTTCTAAGGTCGACAGGGAGCGCGCCATAACAGTATCTGTAATGGTTGAAAAATTAGATGGCGAAGTGCTGTTTGAATATGAGGCGGATCGAAGTATGGTCCTAGCTTCGAATACAAAGATGTTCACTACGGCAGCCGCACTCATTGAGTTGGGTGAAGACTACCGCTGGAGCACGAAGGTTTACACGAAGGGCAATGATGTAGCGATCATCGGTGGTGGTGACCCTTCGATTGGCAAATTCGATGACAAAGACTTGGCGCAATTGTTTGTCACCGATTTGTTGCAGGCCTTGCGTAGTGAGGGAATCGTCAATATCGAAAACTTATACATCGATGGAAGTTTGTTTAGTGAGCAGCGACATTCGTTGTGGCCACTCGAGCATGCCGAAGATTATTTTTGCTCGCCACCTGTAGCTTTAAGTGTTAACAGCAGTTGTATCGATGTGAGCTACGAGGGTCACGGCCCGATTTTTTACCCTTCGATTGAAGCGTCTATCGCCGTCGAAGTCTACGACAAGCCCGCTGATTTTTTGTCGGCATGGTTTACCGACAATGGTGCCAAAATATGGGTTAGGCTGCCGCGTAAAGCTGACTCTGCAATAGCGCGTTATGCTGTGCCAGATGGCATCCAGTTTTTCGGTTGGTGGATGCAGGATGAACTGCGTGCTGCAGGAATTGAGGTCAAGCAATTGGTTTTGCAAGCGAAACCACAATGGCTTGAGCAGGATATATTGCTAGATTATTCTTCGGCCTCCTCCCTGGGCGAAATGATTGTGGAAATCAATAAAGAGTCGAATAACTTCGTGGCCGAAATGGTGCTTAAAACATTGGGGGTTCATCAGTCCCAGGCAGGGAGCTATAAAGGCGGCGTTGCTGCCGTTCAAGCCATTCTTGGCGAGCATGTCGACGGTATCGAAGGATTCTCGCAACTCGATGGTTCGGGTATGGCGCGCTCATCGCGTGAGAACAACTCTGCAAGCCCGGCGTTGATCTGCGATTTATTGCGTGAAATGTGTTTCTTGCCACAGGGCGTGGCATGGTTCGATTCCTTGCCAATCGGCGGCGTTGATGGCACCATAGCCTCTCGTTTTAAAGACGAAGTGTTTCAGCCGCAACGCATTCGCGCTAAGACGGGCTTCATTTACAGTAAACAGTCGGAAGACGGCCGTGGCGCAAGCTCACTTTCAGGGTATTTGTTATTGCCAGACAATGAGATTGCCGTGTTTTCTTTCGTGGTGAACTTCTACCGTAAAGTAAATGCTAATTCTAATAACCGCCGCTTTAAAAGTTTGCAGCAACAATTTTTAAAACAATTAATACAAGAGTACCGTAATGAATGATCTCGATAAAGTTTGCGCTATAGCAAAAGAGGCGGGTGACATCCTTCTTGGCTATGCGGGTCAGCTCGACGCATCCCAGGTGACAAGTAAAAGTTCGTCGCGTGACTTAGTGACTGCCGCCGACTTGGCTGCAGAGCAACACATTATTTCTCGGCTGCAAACTGAATTCCCGGGTACTAGCTTTTGGGCTGAAGAAAGTCATGCTGAAGATGATGGCGCTGCAGTGCAGTGGTGTATCGATCCGCTCGATGGTACCGTGAACTTTGTGCAGCAATTACCAATGTACGCCGTTTCGATAGCGCGCTTGGTAAATAAAAAAACCGATTTGGCCGTGGTCTATCTCCCCGTGCTTGATCAGTGTTTTAGTGCCTCAGAGAGTCAAGTGTCGCAGCTAAATGGCGTTGATATCGCCGTCAGTACAACCGATAAATTGAGCGATGCCGTCTTGGCAACGGGCTTCCCGTATCGACGTCACGTGCTCAACGATAACAACCTAGAGAACTTCAACCGCATGTTTCTCAAGCAGCGTGGCATTCGCCGAATGGGCGCAGCAGCAATCGATTTAGCCTACGTCGCCTGCGCACGCCTTGATGCTTACTGGGAGTTGCACTTGTCGCCTTGGGATGTCGCAGCAGGCGCCTATTTGATTGAGCGCGCCGGCGGCGTGGTCGATACCATCGTGCCAGGAAAGGCATGGCTCAGTTCGCGCAATATTGTGGCGGGCAATCCACAACTTGTTGAGTTGCTACGCGCCGAATTACTCGTGGGTCGCGACGACACTTACCCCGATTTGGGCGAATCCGATTAGCCAGTCGCATATCGAAGTTAGCAAGCTATGTGTGTCTAATTGGCAGGGTGGAGATGTCCGCATACCGAAAAACCAGTGGACTGCGGTTACGGGTCCGTCAGGTTCAGGTAAAACATCTTTGTTGTTTGGCGCTCTAGAGGCTTGGTCCTCGCGTCAGTTCGAGTTATTAAATAATCCGGCAGCTGTGGTGAGCCGTTTTAATAACCACAACATCGCCACCGACATTCATGGTTTGACGCCAGTACTGGCTTCTGCGGGCGAGATACCTCGGCAACGGCGCAACACACTCTTGATTGACATGCTACACCTGCATCCTTTGCTGCAGCAGTGGTGGAAGCAACAAGGCAGTTATCGCTGCGCGCAGTGTGCCCATGCGTGGCGGCCCTTTTCCGTCGACGCGGTCATCGCCGACCTTGAAATTCGCGTCAGCGATAGCGCGGCACTGGTACTGTCCCACACTTCAAGCGAACTGGGTGTAGACGAATTATTGATGCAAGGATTGACGCGCTACTATCAAGATGGTGCACTGCAGCGCATTGAAGATATCGGTCAAACACTAAAAGCGGGGTCTTGGTTACTGCATGACCGTTTTAAAGGTATGGATGGCAATCAAGAGCGCGCACGTGAAGCGCTTAATGCTGCTCATGCACGAAGTTCTCGCATAGCAGTCGTGATTGCAGGCGATTTAGTCGAGTACCAAGTAGACAGCTTTTGCCATGGATGTCACGCGCCGCACGATGTGAGTGATTTGAGTTTGCAATATATAGATGGCAGCTCATTAAGTGAGTTACTGAGCGCGCCATTATCGCGATGGGGTGAACTGTTGGACAGTGAAGATCAATGCGCTGCCGCGTGCTTGGTTCGCTATGCTTTAGATTGCGGACTACAGCATTTACAGGTGCAGCGTTCGCTTGCAACACTGTCATTGGGCGAGGCACGGCGAATTGAATTGTTGTCATGGATATCACAAGCGCGCACCGGGCAAACGTTAGTGTTTGACGAGCCAGGCATAGGTTTGCATGGGCATGAACGACTGAAGGTTGCGGCTCTGTTTCGCAAATTAGTTGCCTCCGGCAATACCGTCATTACAGCCGACCCGTGTTACGAATTCCTAGCAGCTGCTGACAGTTGTTTGATTGTCGGTCCTGGTTCCGGCAAAGATGGCGGCACCGTTTGCGGCAGTGGCTCGCTACAACAACTCGAGATAACACCACCGCATGGCTTCGCTGCCTCTGTAGAACTGTCAGGTAAAGAAATCGTCTTTGATGATTTGCAGGCCCGTCACCTTGATATTTCTCGATTAGCTGTACCCCTTGGCTGTGTGGTTGCCATTTGTGGAATTTCCGGTAGTGGCAAGAGCACCTTGTTCGCCGAAGAGCTATGGCCACAACTTAAAGAGCTACAGAAAACGCATCCGCATTTAACAAGAGGCTCGGTACACTCTTTATTGCAGCGATCTTTGTCAACAGCAGCGCGCAGCACATTGGCGACATTGGCGGGGTGCATGAGTGAGTTGCGTGAATTGTTCGCGGCTACTCCACGTGCCAAACAGCGCGGATTTGTCGCAAGCGATTTCGTCGCTTCTCCTAAACGCGGCGCGTGCATCAAGTGTAAAGGCCTAGCTATCGACAGCTACTCGGCTGTTTGCTCTGGCTGTAGTGGATTAGCTTTACGTGACGAGTTGTTAGAGTTCCGGTATCGTGGCGCCTCGTTGAAGGAATGGTTAAGTTTGCCCTTGATTGAACTCACCACTCTATTGCCGAGAAAAGGTAAATTACGTAAGTGTGTTGAACTACTCATCAAACTCGGGCTGGGCAGCCGCCGTCTTGGTGAACGCGCCCAGGTCTTCTCATTCGGTGAGCGCTCGCGTATTGCTTTA
>JAQWRF010000177.1 GCA_029243845.1 Planctomycetota bacterium
TTAATACCACTCCTACTAAGCCTTTGCCAGCAAACTACTGCGCCAGCATTCAGCACACCGCGAATTCTACTCAGCGTCAATCAGCAACACATTCACAGTGATGAGGTGAACGATCTTGTCAAGTATTACCGCACATACCGCGAACAAGAATCTACAGCTAGCCTAATTCGGCGTGCTATAGCGACTCTAATTCCACAAAAGCTAATGCTTGCCGTCTTAGCGAGCGAAGCAAAGGAACTAGAAGAGCAAATCGCTAGCATTCACGCTGAACTTATGAATGGAAGCGATTTCGAGCAACTCGCTATGCAGTTTTCACAAGACTCCGAAGCACCTACTGCAGATGGGCGCTACACCTTTAAGCGCGAACAAACCGTGCACCCTTTTGATTTGTATAGTTTTACTACTGCCGTCAACGATTACTCCCCGGCTTTCATTACTAAGTACGGCTATCACATACTTCAGCCACTGCACTTCATTGATGGCGCCACACCAGCAGATTTAAAAGTTGAAGTACGCCATATTTTATTAATGTACCCGACAATGACAGCGCTTGAAGAAAATGAGCAAGATGTCCGCGAATATATTGAGCATCAAAGGCAACAAGCCAAAATCGTTATTTACGACCTTGGCTTTAAAAATATTGTCGCGCATGATTTGCGCGACCAAGTAACGATTAGCTCTCTGGCGGCGGGGCCAAGCGCATCAGTGGCTGATTAGCTTCTACATTGTCGCCCACAGCGACCAACACTTCGACGACAACGCCATCGTTCTGGCAGCACACTTCGTTCTGCATTTTCATCGCCTCTAAGACGGCGACGGATTCTCCGGCTTGCAATACTGCGCCAACTTCAGTGCTGAGACTGATGATTAAGCCAGGCATCGAAGCCTTGATTAATTCAGCCTTGGGGGCGCCTTGACCTGCGACGGATTGAGCGGCGCGTTCGCGCTCATCGTAGGCGGTCATCTCGAATGATTCGCCGGCTATATTCACCGTTAAGTGCTGCTCGTCCGCTTCTTCGATGGATGCTGCAAACGAGCACCAATCGAGCACTGCTGCATATTGGCCACGACGATCAACATCGATAAAATCAGCTGAAATTTCACGGCCATCTATGGTGACCGACATCGCTTCGTCAGCCAATTCATTCACTTCAACTTCGAAAGTGCGTCCTGATTTCGATTCTAGGAAGTACTTCATTTAATGGCCTCGCGTGTGTTGTTCGCGGCGCGCCGCAGTCACCCAAGAGTTAGCAGAGTTAGTCGTGGATGAAACCGTACGGCGCTTGCCGGCACGTTGGCGGTGCATTGCCGCAACAATCGCAGCGATTTCTTCTAAATCATCAGGAGCCTCATCGCCAATGGCATGGTGGCGCTCTTCTTCCATGTAGCGCTCAAGAAATCCGGTGTCATAGTCTCCCTCAATGAACTCCGCGCTCTGTAAAACATTAAGTGCGATACCCGCCGACGTTTTCACACCACCTACATGCAGCTCTTGCAACATACGCAGCATGCGGCGGCGCGCCTGCTCGCGGTCGCAACCATAAGCAATCAACTTCGCCAACATAGAATCGTAATAAGGCGTGACCTCCATCAGCGGATATATCCCCGAATCGATACGCACACCCGGCCCGCCAGGCCAGCGTAAATTGTCGATCACGCCTAAACTAGGCATGAAATTATTCTCTGGGTCTTCAGCATTAAGGCGTACTTCAATGGCATGGCCACGCGGATGGCGTCCGCTCAAATGATCTACCTTATCGCCTTGCGCTATCTTAATCATTTCGGCAATCAAGTCGACGCTATAAACTTCTTCGGTAATTCCGTGTTCTACTTGAATACGTGTATTCATCTCTAAGAAATAAAACTTGCCTTCTGACCACAAGAATTCGACGGTGCCCGCGGATTCATAGTTGACCGCAGTCGCTGCTTCTACCGCAGCCTTGCCCATGGCCTCGCGACTAGCCTCATCAATGACCGGCGACGGAGCTTCTTCAATCAACTTTTGATGGCGGCGCTGAATGCTACACTCTCGTTCGCCGAAGTGAACAACATTCCCGTGGCGATCGGCCAAAACCTGTATTTCAATGTGTCGTGGTTTGACAACAAATTTCTCAACATACATACGGCCATCGCCAAATGCCGATTGCGCTTCACCCGAAGCAGTATTGAATGCGGCTTCGACCTCGCCGGCGGTATGCACCACGCGAATGCCTTTGCCGCCACCTCCAGCAGATGCCTTCAGCATCACAGGGTAGCCCATTTCATCCGCTTGGCTACGCGCCTCATCTGCATCGACCACGGCATCTATGGAGCCAGGCACCACTGGTACTCCCGCTTCAATCATCGCGGCTCGCGAAGCCAATTTGTCACCCATAATCGCCATAGCCGCAGCCGTTGGCCCAATAAATAGCAAGCCTGCCGCCTTTACATCGTCGGCGAATTGCCCATTCTCAGACAAGAATCCAAAACCTGGATGGATGGCGTCGGCGCCACTTTGTTTCGCAATTTGTATAATCAAATCGCTGCGTAAGTAAGATTCTGCCGGAGTATTACCACCCAAAGGATAAGCCTGATTAGCGTAACGCACATGCAAAGCGTTGCGGTCAGCCTCGGAATAGATAGCAACAGTCTCAATACCCAAATCACGGCATGAGCGCTGAATACGCACCGCAATTTCGCCGCGGTTGGCTATTAGTATTTTCTTAATCGTCATCGCTACAGCGGAATAGAGCCGTGCTTTTTCGGAGGATTCGAAACACGTTTAGTACGTAACAAAGCCAAAGCCCGGCACAAACGCGGACGCGTCTGCGACGGAATAATCACATCGTCAATCAAACCGCGTTCGGCCGCCATGTAAGGATTCGCAAACAAGTCCGTGTATTCATCTACCTTGCTTTGCTCGACAGCTTCCGGGTCATCGGCTGCTGCAATTTCGCGGCGATGAATAATTTTCGCCGCACCCGCAGCACCCATTACGGCAATTTCTGATTGTGGCCAAGCAATGTTCCAGTCGCCGCCCGTTGGCTTGGAAGACAATACGCAGTATGCGCCGCCATAAGCCTTGCGCGTGACAACCGTCAGCTTCGGCACCGTCGCCTCGCAGTATGCGTAAAGCAATTTTGCGCCTCGACGGATGATGCCCGCGTGTTCTTGATGAGTCCCCGGCATAAACCCAGGTACATCTTCAAAAGTAACTATTGGAATATTAAACGCATCACAGAAACGCACAAAGCGCGCTGCCTTTTCACTAGCATTAATGTCAAGCACACCTGCTAGCACTGCGGGTTGGTTGGCTACGATGCCAACCACGCTGCCATCTAAACGCGCCAAACCGATCACCATGTTGCCAGCATACCCTTCCTGTATTTCAAAGAAGTCTTCGTCGTCAACAATCATCTTAATGGCCTTCTTAATGTCGTAAGGTTGATTAGAAGATTCCGGAATTAAAGTGTCTAGCTCAGCATCGCAACGATCAACGGGGTCGCTACATTCAACGCGTGGCGCTTCTTCAGTATTATTCGAAGGCAAAAATGACAGCAAGCGACGTAGTTTAGCTAAACATTGCGCGTCGTCATCGGCAGTGAAGTGACTGGTACCAGTTACTTGTTCGTGAACGGTTGCACCGCCCAATTCTTCGGATGTAACGTCTTCGTGCGTCACCGTTTTAACCACGTCAGGACCGGTGATATGCATATAAGAACTACCATCCACCATGAAAATAAAATCAGTCAGCGCCGGAGAATAAACCGCGCCACCAGCGCACGGTCCCATGATCGCCGACAGTTGCGGAATCACTCCTGAAGCCTGAGTGTTACGCAAGAAAATTTCAGAGTAGCCGGCCAACGACACCACGCCTTCTTGAATGCGCGCACCGCCAGAATCGTTAAGACCAATCATTGGGATACCAAGCTTCATTGCAATATCCATCATCTTGCAAATCTTCGAGGCATGTTCTTCAGCCAAACTGCCGCCGAACACCGTGAAGTCTTGAGCAAACAGCGCGACAGCGCGGCCATCAATAGTGCCGGTTCCCGTAACTACACCATCGCCAAGTGGGCGCTGCTTATCGAGCCCAAAATTAGACGAGCGATGTCTGCGGAAGGCATCATATTCTTCGAACGACCCTTGGTCGAGCAGCAAATCAATACGTTCACGAGCCGTCAACTTGCCTTTCGCATGCTGAGCTTCGATGCGCTGTTCACCGCCACCCAACTTGGACTCGGCGCGCATCTGTTGTAATTGTTCAAATGAGTTATTTGTCATGTTTAAAACCTTCGCCACCTTCCACCAATTCGGTAAGCACCCCGCCCATAGAGCTCGGATGCACAAATGCAATAGTAGTGCCGTGCGAACCTTCGCTAGCATTCCCGTTAATCATACGGACGCCCTGCTTGCTGCAGTCGTCAACCGCACTTTGACAGTCGTTAACTGCAAGCGCCAAATGATGTATGCCCGCGCCACGTTTTGCAATAAATTTTGCGACGGGCGAATCGGCGTTTAAGGGGCAGACCAACTCAATGCGAGTGTCGCCAGCGTATACCATTTGAATTTCAACGCCTTGCGCTTCAATGATTTCACGCTCTCCGAGACGCATGCCCAATTTAGTGCCCCATAATTCGGTGGCGGTGTCGAGGTCGTCGACGGCAATGGCAATGTGATCAATTCCGAGGATGTTCGTCATGGCTTTCTATCGCGTTAAATTATACTCTCGCCTAACATAATAGCATGGACGTCCCGCAACTACCCGCCACCTCTGAATTTAACTTCATCGCTGACTGCCACACGCGCTGGTCTGACGAAGACAACTTAGGCGTACTCAATAACGCTGTCTACTTAACCTTACTCGAAGAGGCGCGATTTCAGTATTTCTCGCATTTAGAGCTGTTACACCTAGCCAAGCACTTTAATTTCTTGCTCGGGCAGACCAATATCCGGTTTCTTGCGCCCGGCCGGGGATCTGCTCAAGTCAAAGTAGCCATCCAAACGTCGAAGCTAGGAAATCGCTCTTTCACTCAGAAATATCGACTTTACTGCCCCTTAACCGACATTATTTGGGCTGAGGCCGAGGCTGTAATGGTGGTATGGAGCCAAAAAGCGCGCTCAGCCTCTGACATGCCCGACGAATTTAGGGCAAGAATAAGCGAGTTTGAGGGTATGTGACCCGTGCCTCGAGGTATAGTTTTCTGCTATATTAGTAAATACCTTACTCATCCTAGAAAACCTTCAACATGAAAACCTCTCTCCTCCTCTTTGCGGTCGCTGCTTTATCGACACCTGCATTCTCACAATCGCGCCTTATGACTTACGGCGACGTACTTGGCGCACCATCGACATTAGTTCTGTCAAATGTAGCCCCTAACACCAAATGCATAATTATGCCCTCATTCTTGAATAGTGGCAGCAACGCCCTCGTCAACATGTCAGGCGACCCTAACGATTCACTTTTAGTTGGCGTCGATCTTGCTGCAAATGGTACACGCTTCACCAAGACATCGAATGCCCAAGGCATTGCTTCGGTCACCCTCTCTATTCCACCGTCTTCAGCCATGCTCGACCGCGCTGTTTATTGGCAGGGTTTCGAGTGGCCTGTGGGCGGATCGGGCACAACCATGTTTAGCAATTTTTCAAACATGCGCACCATGAGCCTAAACACTGGTAACCGTTGGCAAGCTGAACAGACCAATGCACCAGTTAGTGCTGCTCTTCAGGCATACATTGGCTATTCCTCTACCGGCAACGGTGGCGCAGACAGAGTCTTCGCGTGTGGAGGCGGGCCTGCTGTGCTCACCGATGTTACAAACCCTTTTGCAACAAATGGAAAGACCTGGGAATACAATCTGGAAAATGGGACGCACGCTTTGCTCTCAGCCACAATGAACGATTCGCGTGCTTTCCATAACGTCGTGCAGCTTCAAGACGGGCGCTTTATGGTAATTGGTGGCAACCAAGGCCCTTATGGCAGCGGAAGCAACTACTACACGAAAATCTTGAACACTTGCGAAATTTACGACCCAGCGACAGGCACATGGAGCAATACGGCCAACATGTTTAAGCATCGAGCAGGCGCAACTGCCCTAGTTCTACCAGACGGACGTGTGATTGTAGCCGGTGGCTCAGAAGGTAACGCTTCGCACAATCTTGCTGATGTAGCTGATCTACTAGGTACTGCATTGAAAACTACTGAAATCTACAACCCTGCAACCAATAGCTGGACTTGGGGTCCGAACATGTCAGAACCAAAAGCTGGCGCGATGGCAGTCGTTCTCAATGACGGACGGTGGATGATTGCCGGTGGTATCACTCACACCACCATCTTCGGTCTAGACATCCCTGACTTCTCTAACAACATTTCTATTTACAACCCGACCACTAACAGCTTCAGTAACGCTGGCACTATGAAAGACAAGCGTGCTCTAGGCGCCATCACTGTGATGGGCAACGGTAATGTGTTTATTGCAGGCGGTGGCGGTGGCGACATTCTGAACATTGGCCCAATCAGAAAAACCGAGGTTTACAATCCGTCAAACAGCTCGACGACACGCAAGTCTGACTTGTCAAAAGACTCCGCTTTCGGAGTCGCTGTCACAATGCCTAATGGCACGGCAATGGTTATTGGCGGCGCAAACGGCAGTCTTGACGATCCGGCACCCATCAATAACTGTTGGGGTTATAACGATGCCACTGGAGCTTTGTTTTCAGCAGCGTCTATGCCTGAAGCTCACGCAGGTGGTGTAGTTGTGGCAGTTGAAGATGGCACGGTGTTCATCTCTGGCGGTGAAACCAATAACGGCTCATCTACAGTAGCAGCGCGTAGTTACTCACCTAACTAAAACGAGTAGCTGCAACCCAGCATAAACGAATACGCAGCCTGCGAATATTCGTCATAAGATAGGTCGGATAGAAGCTCATTCTCTCCGGCCGTCCATGTGTCTGGGAGGGTTACAACGACCGCCATATGCATATCTAGCGGCTCGCTATCATGCGACCAACGGCTCATTCCAAGTGCAACTTGCCATTTATTGAATGGTGTCAGGCCAGGCATAGCAGCGCCTGCAACTGGATTTGATGACCAACCTAAACCGCCGCGCAGAGTGTAATCATTTACTTTCTTGTAGCCATGGCCCTCATGAGTAATATTGAATGACATGTCGTGCTCAAAACCGGCAGACACCGAAAGAGTGTCGTTCCATTGGATACCCATATCAATATCGATACTGCCATCGCCACCAATAAAATCAGTGAATTCAGAGTTGTCCGGGTTACTAAGGTGCGCTGTCCAGCCTGTCATTGATTTGCTCCATTGCGTAAAAACGGCTTTTGAGTGCCAGCGTGTAGTATCGGTATATGGCGATGAATATGAGACTCCTGCCTGCGCAGGAAACCTGACATCAGCAATAGAGAAGTCGTAACCAGATACCAATTCGTTCTCTAGCCCTATGTCGATACCGCTGTCCCCAAGAACCGTAATGAAAGCACCTAGGTCGCCACGCATATCGACGTCGACGCGTCCTTCAATGTCAGATGACGTAGAAGGTGGACGGAACCAAAAACCAATGTTACTGCCTTGTTGAGTTGAATAAGTGGCACCAAGTTTCAAAAACACTGTCGGCGTACTAGACGAGGCATCAGCGTCAAATGTCGCTTGAAAATTCTCGCCACCCGCACTTTGAAAAAAATCACTCCACGTACCGTCGCCTACCACGAAATCTCCTTGCAACTTATCAAAACCTACTTCCGTGGCCGAACTCATAAGCATGTCTGTATTACGAATCGAAGCACCTGCGCCAAATGACCATGAATCATTAACGCGAAAACTAATATTCGGTTCTAGGGCCAGCTGAAGCAACTTACTGCTAACATTCACGCGCGACTGCTGATAGGGAGTTGTTGCGTCTTCTGGATCTTCGCGGACTAAATTCAAATATGTATTA
>JAQWRF010000187.1 GCA_029243845.1 Planctomycetota bacterium
AGCAGATTCTACGGCATACCACTACCACGACATTGAAGATGGTATTCGCGAGAAAATTCTCGACTCAGAAAAGATGGAGCGTGACTTAGAAATTTGGTCGATTGCCATTGAAGAATCCCGCAAACGCCATTCAAACCAAAGTGAAGGCGTCCTACTTTGGCGCCGGGCTGCTAACGAAATTCTCGGAATGGCCATTGCTGATGTGCGCGAAGAATCTCACCGCCGCTTAGCAACCGCCAAGGGCAAGACTTCTCTTGAGGCGCAAATGGAAGATAAGCGGTTGATTGGTCATTCACCAAAATTCAAAACCATGGACGCGGAAATGCATAAATACCTCTATGAAATTATGTATTTCAACGAAGAGATTAACTGGCAGATTCGACGCTCGACACAACTGCTAGACAAGGTTTTCGAGGAGGTGTTGGCGCAACCCGAACACATTCCTGCTCGCTTTTTTGAAACTGCCGAGTCAACCGAGCGCGCTGCTTGTGATTTTATTTCAGGAATGACTGACCGCTATGTGGACTCCATCGCCCGTACCTTGGGCGTTTTACCAGCCTACTAAAGCCAAATATGTCCGTCAGCATCGCGCTGATCGGGCATACGCGTTCCCGGCAAAATTTCTGAAGCTTGTGGATGCAAGATAGCGTCCTTTGTATTGCCTAGCCACTGCTGCATGACGCGTAAGGCGGTGATCACAGCGTTCTCTAGCTCGATACCTTTCGCTAAATAACAAGTGACTAGGCTTGACAATGCACAGCCTGTCCCATGCACTGCTTGAATATTGTCAAGCCTGGCGTGACGCATCTCTAGAGCCACGCGGCCGCGGACGTGCAAGACATCGCTAATATAATCGGGCTGAGCGTCGCTCTCGAAGCGCAAAAAAGGGTCTGCATGGCCCCCTTTTTGCAATACAGCTGGGCATTCAAGATAACTTTTACCGCTACCGTACTCCATACTATTTGGCGTGGCCAAGGTGACCATCGGCAGCAACCTTTGCTCAGCGAGTTGCACGCCAGCTGGTGTATTAAGACATACGCCAGTTTTCGATTTACTTGCCTGGGAAACGGGATCAAAGACGATAGGCAAAATATCGCGCCAAGGGTCTAATATTTCGACGACGACTTCAGCAATCAACTCATTGCCAAGCGCGCCGATCTTAATGGCATCAACGCCGTCCGATAATCCATCAAGCATGCTGCGCCCTACGGCTTCTCTGTCGAGGACATCTACGGACTGCAAGCCATCTTCCGTCTGGACGGTATGCATAGTCGGCGCGAGATGCGCGTGGCAGCCAAGTGCTTCGGCGACCGCAAGATCTGTTTGTAATCCTGCTCCCATATGTATATCGTTACCGCCAACACACAAAATGGTGACGGGGCGCAGTAAGGCAGACATTCAGTCTTTAGTAATGAAGTCGGCCATGATGTTATAACCACAGTCAACATAAAGAATTTCGCCAGTCACACCAGACGCCATATCGCTGAGCAAGAAGATGCCTGCCTTGCCGACATCTTCGCCTGTTACGTTGCGACGCAATGGCGCAGCAACTTGCTGAATGTCTACCTTTTCCTTAAAGCCTTTCACGATAGACGCCGACAGAGTGCGGATTGGCCCGGCGGAAATCGCATTTACTCGAATACCCTTGGGCCCGAAATCGTTAGCCATATAGCGTACAGACGCCTCCAGAGACGCTTTAGCAACACCCATCACGTTGTACGATGGTACGGCGCGAATAGCGCCCAGGTAGGACAATGTAAGTAATGACGCATCGGCCGTGAGTAAGTCTTCGGCGGCGCGAGCAAGCGCCACAAAGGAATAGGTTGAAATATCGTGTGCCAAACTAAAGCCGTCACGCGAAGTATCAACGAAGCGGCCTTCGAGCTCGCCACGCTTTGCTGTCGCGATAGCGTGCACTAAAAAATCAACTTCCGGCATCACTTGTTTAATTTCGACAAATGCCTCGGCGATTTGCTCGTCTGACGAAACATCACAAATAATCGGGGGCGGAGCGCCAAGTTTTTCAGCTAGCGGGGCCACGCGGCGGACAAAACGTTCGCTCGCGACAGACAGCACCACCTCTGCGCCCTGGGCAACAGCATTCACAGCAATATGCCATGCCAAACTGTGTTCGTTTGCTACGCCAAAGATTATTCCTTTCTTGCCTTTTAACATCATGATAAAGAAAGCTTAACAAAGCTGAGAACTATATTACACTTATATATGTGGCCGACCCCGAGTGCAATCTCAGCCACCTTGAAGACGTGCTTGGCTATCGATTTCGCCAGCGTAATTTATTACGCCGCGCACTCGAACACTCTAGTCACAGTACCGACCACAATGAGCGGCTTGAATTTTTAGGCGATGCGGTCCTCGACCTCGTCGTTAGTGGATGGCTATTCGCAAAATTTCAAAGACAACGCGAAGGACGCTTGACGGAATACAAGTCTATGTTGGTGTCCCGCAATACTTTAGCGCGAGTGGGTCAACGCTTAGGGCTAGAACCGCATTTGGTAGTTGGCGAGGGTTTAAACCACCGGCAGCAGCTGCCGGTTTCACTATTGGGTAATGCCGTAGAGGCCATCCTTGGTGCGATTTACCTCGACGCTCCGCGGACTTCGGTAATGATCACTTGTGAAGAGATTATTTTGCGCTGGCTCGAACCAGAGATTCACGACTTGCCGCAACGCTTCTCCCAAAATCAAGCCAAACAAACTTTACAAATCGTTGCCCAGAAATATTTTGACTGTCTGCCGAACTATATCGACAGCGAAAAAGATGGCGCGGACTCATCGCCTACTTTCATTGCGGAAGTAAAGATAAACGATCGCGTACTGGGGAATGGCCAAGCATCTTCAAAGAAAGGTGCGCAACAAATCGCAGCGTGGCAAGCCGTTTTATTATTGAGAGCAGAACACGCATTCACGGAGCTGCACGATTAACAATCCAACTGTCGATTTACTGCGCGATACCCCATCCTTCGCCAGCATGTTTCAACGATGGGTGGCGACGCCATCCACATCATTACAGTGGGGAGGCTTGTGGGGGTCGTCGAAATCATTATTAGTGGCCGCATTGTCACGTGAATTAGAAGCGCCGTTGCTAGTGGTTTGTCATGACGCCACCACTGCTGCCTGCTTCTACGACGACCTACTCTCATGGGGATGTGGCGCCACCATGTTTCCTGCGCGCGAATCGTCGTTGGGCGCCGAAGCAGAAGTTTTGCGCGAGCGTCATCACACTCTTAAGTTGGCGAAACGTGATGGCTATAACGGAGTGCTCATCGCCCCACTCGCAGCTTTAATTCAGGCCGTACCGGCGCAAAATAATCATCATGGTTTCATAGAGTTGACCACTGGTATGACTTTGGATGCCGATGAGTTCGCCAAGTTATTAGTCGCGGCCGACTTCGAGCGAGTGCCGGCTATTAGTGCCGCCGGAGAATTTTCACGACGCGGGGATATTTTAGACTTTTACGCGCCGGCCGTTGGCGAGCCTTTGCGTTTAGAGTTTTTTGACGACGAGCTTGAGAGCATTCGTGTTTTTGATTTAGCCACCCAGCGCACGCGGCATGTTCTGAAATTTATTGAGGCGCCTCTGAATCAAACTCTTGAGGAGGCAGCAAATGGTGGTGACACGTTACCTCTTGATGTTTTAAGCGACAAAATGCGCGTGGTTGTTATCGAGCCGAATGCGGTTGATGATCAGTTTTCACGGCTACGCTTTCTTGGGGCCAATGCCGTGAGTTCGTTAAGCCGGTTAAGCCAACAGCTAAATCAACGCGCGGTTTTGGGATGCGCCACTTTGCCTGGCACCGACGGTTCACTATCTACTTTAAGCGTTGAAGAATATTGTCAGGGTGTCGCTGAAGGATCGGCTTTGCTCGCCGTTCGCGCCACAGAAGGAGAAAACGCTAGGATTATTTGCTCGACTCCTGCTGAGTCAGATCGCTTACAGCAAGTGCTAGATGACAACGCTCAGTCGAAACATAAAATTGTTTTGCAAGCCGGGTGCTTAACGCAAGGTTTCCGAATTCCTGAAGCGCGACTAACTGTTCTGCATCATCGCGAATTGATACCTGGGCATGGTGTGCACCGGCCACGCCCACGCAATAAATCACATCGCAGTGAGGCGGTAAATGCAGCAGCAGCATTGAATGCTGGCGACTTAGTCGTGCACGCGGTTCATGGTTTGTCACGTTTTCGAGGCATCGACCGCAGCGATAATGTCAATCAACACCAAGATTTTTTATTGCTTGAGTTTGATGAAGGCGCTGAACTCAAAGTCCCCGTTTCGCGCATCGATCTAGTTGAGCGCTACATTGGAGCAGGTGGCGGCAACCCTACCTTAGATCGCATGGGCTCAGGCGCGTTTGCTAAGCGCCGTGACAAAGTGCTTGGAGCAGTCGAGGATTTGGCGGCGCAAATGTTAAGCACTCAAGCGTTCCGCCACTCTTCACCAGGGTTTGCGTTCGACGCAGTGGGTACCGAGCAACGCGAATTCGAAGCGTCTTTCCCGTGGACAGATACCCCCGACCAGGCGCATTGCATTCAAGAGATTCATGATGATTTATCGCAAGCGCGCCCGATGGACCGCTTGCTTTGCGGCGACGTTGGCTTTGGAAAAACAGAGCTCGCGGCACGGGCAGCATTTCGCGCGATAATGTCGCGCAAGCAAGTTGCGTTACTGGTGCCAACCACTGTACTTGCTGAACAGCACTACCAAACAATGTCGCAACGGTTTGCCGATTGGCCAGTGCGCATTGAATTACTCTCGCGCTTAGTCAAGCCTGCGCGGCAACGCGAAATTATAAAAGATTTACGAAATGGCAATATCGATTTTGTCATCGGCACTCATCGGATTCTGTCAAAGACCGTCAACTTTAGCGACTTAGGATTAGTCATCATCGACGAAGAACAGCGCTTTGGTGTACGCCATAAAGAAATACTAAAGGAAAAGCGCGAACAAGTGGATGTTTTAACTTTGACGGCAACGCCGGTGCCGCGAACTTTACATATGGCAATGGCTGGCATTCGCGACATTAGTTCGCTGAGCACCGCGCCAGTCGGACGCCAAGAAGTTCACACCGAAATTCGTCACGATGACGATACTTTGCTAATCGCTGATGCTATTCAGCATGAGTTGGCGCGCGGCGGCCAAGTTTTCTTTTTGCATAATCGCGTAAAGACTTTAGACATCGTTGCTGAAAAAATACAACGCATGGTGCCGAGTGCAAAGGTCATCATTGGTCACGGCCAAATGGGCGCCGACGAACTTAGCCAAACCATGACAACTTTTATTGAAGGCCGGGCCGACATTCTCTGCGCAACAACAATTATTGAAAGCGGTTTAGACATCCCAAATGCGAACACGATTTTTGTCGATCAAGCACAGCGCCATGGCCTAGCTGACATGCACCAACTGCGCGGACGTGTTGGACGTTCGAATCGCCGCGGCTATTGTTATTTATTAGTCCCCAAAGGTAAGCCACTGCCTTTAGACGCGCGCCGACGCCTCAAAGCGATTGAGGAAATGCGTTACTTAGGCGCAGGTTTCCAATTGTCGATTCGCGACTTAGAAATTCGTGGCGCCGGCAATTTGCTTGGCGCTGAGCAGTCCGGCCATATCAACGCGGTGGGTTACGAAACCTATCGCAGGCTATTGCGCGATGCCGTAGCGCGCATGAAGAAGGATAAAAAGCATTTACGCAAAATACGCCATCAAAACCCATGCGGCATAAACATCGGCATCGACGCATCTATTTCTCCCGAATATATTGCTTATGAATCGACGCGCATTGAAATGTTACGCCAGCTCGATGAGGTCCGCGATGTGAAAGGGGTTGAAGCTTTTATGCAAACCGCCCACGATCGCTTCGGCCCTCCTCCCGCCGATCTTCTAGCTTTGGCCAATTTGTTCTACCTCAAACACTTTCTCGGCAAGGCCGGCTTAAGCTCAATCCAATTCGTCGACAATTATCTAGCTTGCACTATTCGTGATGCCCGGCGCTTTGAGCGTAGTTTTGCTAAATGCGGTATTGAATTCCGCATGATGGCCGTCAATAAAGCACGCTGGATGCTACCAAGTGGGCAAATGAGCTCCGAGCAAGTTCTTGAGCTATTGCTGCGCACAAGTATGATATTGCAGTGAAAATCTCTCGGATACTTTTAGTTTTGGGTGCGCTCCTTTGTATTGCGCCGGCAGTAATTGCCCAGCAATCTGGGATAGCTGATGAAACCGTTATCATTCAAGTTAATGACTACTTAATCACCAAGGCTGACATCATGGATGAGGCGCGCCGGCTGCTTCATCAAAACCCGCTTATAGCGCAACAAGCCAGTGAAGTCCGGGCTTATACCAATTTGGTGCAGCAAGGCCTATTGCTTCAAGCTGCTGCCAAATTAGCGGTCCCGCTTGAGCAGTACTTTGCTCTAGCAGACGAGTTTGTGTTGAAAGAAATAGAGCGCGCCGGCTCCATAAATAACTTCTTGCTAGAAAAAAACAATGAGTTAGGTGTTCTAGAGATTGAGGAGTTTCGTGATTACATCTATAACAACTACGTTTACACCCACGTGCTGAGAATAGTCGCGGGCAATCAACAAACCGCCGGCAAGGGCTTCCGCGTCATACTTGAGCCATCGCCCGAAGAAATTCGCCGTGAATACAAAGAAAACCATGAATACCGAATGTCGCCGGCGATTCTCAAGTGGAGTTACCTCAAATTTTACCAGAAAGGCGACAGTGCCCAGGCACACAAAGACATGGTAGACAAGGCATTAACGGACTTAGAGAATGGCGCAATCAGCGTGCAGGAATTGATCGATTTGGCTGACGATGCCATTGCCAACACTGGACAGCCAGAAGATACTGCTACCTGGGTTCTCGATTTTGTTTCTAGCGCGAGCACGGGGGCATACAAAATCGGGCCAAAAAGTAACTTTGGTTCACAGGGCACCGTGTCCTTGGTTGTTATCACTGAGAATACCCTGCCAAAAGAGTATCCCTTTGCTGAAGCGCAAAGCATTATTGCTAAGCGACTAATGGACGAAAGAAGGATGAAGGTCATTGACGATTTCTTCGAAGAAACAGCCACGAAAGCCAATATTTGGGTCACGGACGACATCCCCGGGCTTAAAGATTTTATCTCACAGATGATTGGCCGAGATATCCTTGCCAATACCCCCGGCAAGAACTCCGAAGAGCTGTAAAATACTGCAACTTCTGTGAACCGCAACACTTAGTTGCCCGTTTGCCTTAAGAATCATGAATAAAAGCCACGACGAACTAAATTACGAAGACGAGTTGCGCCCATGGGAGGTCGAGACTACATTTAACGATGTTTTAGCCCAGCAATTAGCGCACGCTCCGTACTTCATCGCTTCTATAGTCCTGCACTTTTTGATCGGTCTCATTGTTGCCGGTATTATGGTGCTGACTG
>JAQWRF010000191.1 GCA_029243845.1 Planctomycetota bacterium
AGTAAAGGATACGAAAATAGCGCAGATAATCGCTACGATGCGGGCCGCTGAAGATTCGTAGCGGTCGCCGACAAAATCGGGGATAGTGAATTTGCCAAATTTGCGTAGATACGGCGCGAGCAATAAAGCGAGCAGTACATACCCGCCGGTCCAGCCCATTAAGTAGACGGAGCCGTCATATCCCATGAACGAGATGGCGCCCGCCATTGAGATGAAGGACGCCGCACTCATCCAATCAGCGGCGGTGGCCATGCCGTTCACCACCGGGTGCACCCCGCCGCCAGCGATGTAAAAATCTTTAGTAGAGCCCGCACGTGAAGCGACCGCCACGCCGATATACAGCGCGAACGATAATGTAATTAAAAGAATAGACCAGCCTTGAACGTCCATGTTATTTCTCTTCCATGCCGAATTCGCGATCTAACTTACCCATGGCGTGCGCGTAATAAAATACGATAGCAATGAACGCAAGTATGGAGCCCTGTTGCGCAAACCAAAAACCTAAAGGGTATTCGGTGCCGGGCATGGTGTAGTTGTCGAGGTAATGGTGCAGTAATATTCCGCAGCCAAAAGAGACCGTTGCCCACACCGCCAGTAGTCCAAGCAGAAGACGAATATTGCGCCGCCAATATTGCGACCCGCGTTCTTGTGAATTACTTGGCGGCGAGGATGTCATTGCAGTAAGTCTAGCACCGCCGCGGTCATCGCCAACACTCCGGTGCGAATTGCTCCTGATGGGCTAGGTGCGAACTTATCACTATGGATATTCGGTAGCGCGGTGCCGTTCACGATGGATGCTTGAAACATTTCCTTGCTAGACACGCCAAGCCAAAAAATACTACTTGGGCAATCTGCTGCCGGGCCAAAGCGCCCGAAATCTTCGCCGCCCATAACCGGCGGGGCATCGTGGACCCTTGCGTCTCCGAGGGTAGCTCGCATCGCGGACGCAATCCTCTCAGTAAATTCGGGGTCGTTGTAGGCTGCAGGGGTGTGTTCATCTAATAGCTCGACAAGCGGCAGCAAATCTTCGGGAAACCCAGCTGCGCGGCCTTCGTTTACGGCACAGCGTTCGATGGCTGCTAACACTTTTGCGCGTACGCTAGCTTCGTAAGACCTCACGGTGAGCTGTAAATCAACGCGATCGGAAATAATGTTGTGCTTGGAGCCTCCGTGTATCGAGCCAACAGTCACCACCGCCGGGTCGAATGGAGAAATCTCTCGACTGACGATATTTTGCAAGCCCGTGACAATGCGCGCAGCTAAGGCGATGGGGTCATGCGTCACTTGAGGCGTTGAACCATGTCCACCCTTGCCGCGCACGGTGATGTTTACCGAATCTACATTCGCTAGAGCATAGCCTTTGCAAAGACCTACATCGCCAACGGGCATCATGCCGGTCACATGTAAGGCAAGGGCGAAATCAGGGGTCACTGTTTTTTCATACAAACCATCTGCCAACATCGCGGCCGAGCCGGCGCCACGTTCTTCAGCAGGTTGCGCGACGAATAGTAAAGTGCCACTCCATTGCGATTTGTTTTGCGCTAAGTACGCTGCGACACCCGACCAGACCGTCATATGGATGTCGTGCCCGCATGCGTGCATCACTCCTACTTCATGCCCGTCTTGCTCTGTTGCGCGTACTTTACTGGCGTACGCGAGGCCAGTGTCTTCGACAATCGGCAAAGCATCGGTATCGGCGCGCACTAAAACAGTCGGGCCTTTGCCGTTACGTAGTACTCCGGCGACTCCGTAGCCACCGATGTTTTCGATCACCTCGAAACCATTTTCTTTAAGAATGGCCGCCATCTTCGCGGACGTTTCTTTTTCTTGAAAGGACAGCTCTGGGCTCTGGTGTAATTTTTCGTACAGAGTGACTAGGCCTGGAAGTTCTTGGTCAATCCATGTTTGTTGCGCGGGCAATTCTTGACACGAGAGAACGGTTAAAAGTAGGGCAAGGTTGCTTATCATCGTTGTAAATTAGCATAATCGCCCCTCGAGCAGTAGCTAAACTAGTGACCATGGCATACATCGGCATACTTACTTTATTACTGAGCAGCTACGCAGCACCTGTCATCCAAGCTGACTTTCCTACCGAATACAAGACGGAAAACATGCGTGGGTGGACCGTCCACTTTGAAGAGCAATTGTGTGACAAGCCAAAGCTATACTCCGAAGTACGCTTGCTACTTAGCTCTAAATTACGCGAGATAGACTCTCGGCTGCCGGCGAACGTGGTTAGCCAGTTGCGTAAAGTAGAAATCTACTTTCATCTTAACCGGCCGGCGAATCCGGGCGCTTGCTACCATCCATCAAAGCAGTGGCTGAAAAATAATAATCTCAACACCGACTGGGCGAAATCCATAGAATTCGGCGTGGCAGCTAATTTCCTGGGATGGATTCACGAGCAGCCTTCCATGGTTTTGCACGAAATGTCGCACGCGTACCATCATCAGG
>JAQWRF010000209.1 GCA_029243845.1 Planctomycetota bacterium
ACGGCCTCTGTTGAAGGCTCGATAGTAATCACGCCATTATCGCCGTCGACCATAACGCGCTGCCCCTCATGCAAACGATCTTGCAGCGGTCCCGCTCCAAGAATAGCCGGGATTCCTGCCGCTGACGTAAGAATAGAACCATGGCTTTCGAGATTGCCCTCTTCAGCAATGATGCCTGTCAAACCTTGGTCGAGCGCTTCAGTCAAATCACTTAGCGTTAATTCGCGCACCACCAAAATTCCGCCTTGGCGGCCTTCGTCTTTTTTACGTTCGCTAGCTGGTTTGGCGTATCGCACCAAGCGCAAAGCGACATCGCGCATATCCGCTAATTTGTTACGGAGTTTTTCGGACTCTACGACTTCAAACAAACGTTCATACACTTCAACCACATCGCGGAGCGCATGCTCAAAGTAAAGTCGCCCGTCTTCAATGCGTGAACGCAAGTCGGACTCAATCGTTGGATCTTCTAGCAGCGTAAGATGCGTATCGAACACTCTGCGCTGTTCTTCTGAGAAGTGTCCCGACAGTTGGTTACGTTGATGCACTAGCGAGACTCTGGCGGCGCGCGCCACGGAATCTACGCGCGCCAACTCAGATTCGACCTCGTCGTCCCGAAGACGGCGGTCGGTAGTAAAATCGAGACTTTGAGTATTGAAGAATACTGGGCCGTAGGCAACTCCGGGCGAGACGGATTGTCCGAAGATAGTTTGCGATTTTTTTGAGGTGTCAGAGGTGGTACCCATCGACTGATAGAATAACATTGCCAAGCTTTCCTGTCTTTCCTCTTTACTAGTTGGCGGAATAGTGTATTATTTGCGCCATACGGGGAGTAGCGCAGCCTGGTAGCGCATCTGGTTTGGGACCAGAGGGTCGCAGGTTCGAATCCTGTCTCCCCGACCATTTAACGAAAAAACCCACCCTCATTTCTGATGGTGGGTTTTTTATTGCTCTGTGAATTACAGAGATACGGCTGCGGATATATGTCCAGCAGACATGACGCCGATTGCACGAGCGCATGCTTCGCTGAGATTGGCATCACCTTCCGTCATTGCAGACTGAAAGTAAGCAGCATCGGCCGCAATGCCGTAACCTGCAAACATGTTTGATAAAGCATTAGCACTGGCAACACGTACTTCTGAGCTACGACCGGTATCGGCCAGAACGCTTAGTAACGAATGAGCGACGCCGTTTGACGCGCCAGCGAAACCTAGAGCCCTTATTGATGGCACAGCCACCGAGTCTTGTCGGTTTAGAGCACCAACCAATGAACCTACTGCACTATCAGCAGCATCTGCGTGTGCTGGATGCAGAAGAGCTGTCGCTGCAGCTGCAGCCATATCTGCGTAGGCCTGGCGAGCGGAACTGAGATCTCCAAAGCCATCGACAACATCGATTGCCGTTAACATGTCCTCACCCAAGATATAAATGGGTACCTCCGAAAAGCGCGAATCGTCTTTGATACTCTTGCTAACCCGAGAGGCGTAAAGATCTGGCAACACCTCAGCGATAACGAAAGCATCAACATTTGAAGCAAGGTGCATGCTTACGAGACCAGAAGCACCATCGCTAGATACGATTACTGAAACGCCCATGTCTCCAAGAGCCATCTTCATGTCGTTAGCACGAGCACTATCGCCATCGATAATATGAACAATACGCTTAGATTCGAGACGTACTGCAGCAGCCAAGTTTTGGACGACAGCCGCACTGTATTGACCACGGTTTGATAGAGCAACAGCAGCTGAGTGGCTGATCATCGGCACGCTACTACCCATCGCGTTGTAAAGGCCAGACCAATCGCTGTTACCCGCGCCATCAAGTACAGAGATTAACTGCTGCGCTGCGGCGATCATGTTGTTCGCAACAGCGTGCTCGAGGCCAGAGTTAATGGAAGCAGTAGATAGTGTCAACAATGCATTGCGTTGCGCAGCTGCTTGCTCTTCGCCGCCATCAATACCACTGAGGATTGCAACTTCACTAGCATAGATTACGGCGAGTGCTGCAGAAGTGTCCGTGCCAAGCTCGTTGGCGCGCAACATCAAGCGTTTTGCCCATTCAGCAGCAACTAATGATTGCGGCACATTGTATGCAACTAAGTTACGACCATCAATCGAGAACATCGCACCATGATTTTCAATGGAAGACAAACCATTGGCATCGTTATTAAAGAATGACCATGCTTGCTCGATTAACTGCGATGAAGGCGATGCGCCTGACTGCAACATTTCGGAGGCAAGTGCGCGAACGGAACCATCTGTATCGTTAGCAGCTAAATCTGAGATTAAAGCCGAAGCACGATTGTCGTTAAGAACGTTTAGCGCATGGAGAGCGCCGAGACGAACTTCAGTATTAGACGAGCGAGCAGCAGTCATCAAAGGCATAACAACATTTGCGCCCATACGAGACAGTGCATAGACAGCAGCAAGACGACGGCTTTCGTTTGAATCGCCCAAAGCGTGTACCAAGGGCACTGCAGCAAATGGGCCGTAATTTTGATGCAAAGCGAAAATGGCTTTCGCGCGATCTTGGTAGGACTCGCTAAAACAACCTTCCGCAGCTTTAGCGGCAGCATCGGTGTCGCGCATCGCCGTGCGTCCTTCAGCGCGAGCCGAGGCAAGTATCTCACGAGCAAACACTTCGAACTCGCCGCCAGCGACAAGCAACTCGAGGAGTGCGTCTTGGCTTTGGTGAAGAAGAAGTAACGCATCGGCGTTACTTGGATTCTCGGAAATAACCTCGCGGAATTTAGACTGTGCTAAATCGAAGTTACCATTATGAAAAGCAACCATACCTTGCTCAAAAAGATTTGAATCTTCTTGGGCAGAAATTTGTGTTGCTGGGGTAAAGAAAAGTACTGCACCTAAAACTAGGCTAGACGAGACGCGAATGAAGCTCATTTGATGTTCGAGAGTTCTGTTAATGCGGGATGGGCAAGTATGAGGTGGATTCACCAACATACGTATGCCACATGATAAACAACACTTAGCTGTGGTCAAGTACGAGAATGCACTACATTTCCAAGCACGCAAGGTTTCACGGCCCCGGTAGTCGATGGCCAGGTAGAATATTCTCCGAGCAATTTAGCGTCGGCGAGCAAAGCGAAGGCTATCGCTTCTCGCAAATCAGCGTCAAATCCCAGCTGGGAATAGTCGCTAAACACGATTCCGGGCATCTCGGACTGCAATGCCTTCACCAAAGCACGGTTGTGGCGACCACCGCCACAGAGGTAAATAGTAGAAGGAGACAAACTCGCACTAGCCAATGAGGAAGATACGCCATAAGCTACTACTGCACATAATGTTGCAAGGATGTCTTCATTGGATAGTTGCGGGTGAGCATCGTATATTTCAGCTAGCCAGCGACTGCCAAAAAGCTCTAGCCCAGTACTTTTAGGCAGTTTTTTACTGAAATATGGGTTGGATATAAGCGATGAATACAGCTCAGAGCTAACGGTACCGGACAAAGCTAATTTGCCATCAATATCACAGTGCTGCCCTACCTTCAGCCGCATTAAAGCATCGAGAGGGCCATTTGCCGGGCCACAATCCCAAGCGAGAGGTGGCGCGCCAGATCGAAGGTAACTTATATTGGCAATACCTCCTAAATTTAATATTGCGCACTCTTTTTCCTCATCCGAGTGCAAAACCCAGTCTGCAAACACCGAAATGGGTGCACCTTGCCCGCCCGCATGCAAATCAGCCTGGCGAAAGTCACCAATAACACTCACTCGGCACCTGTCTGCAATGGTTTGCAAATCTCCTAACTGTAGACTGCCTTGCCGCGGATCACCGTCGTGATGAAAAACAGTTTGCCCGTGACTGGCTACACAATCGACTTCAGAAACAGCGACACCGTTTTCTTCTAAGAAGGTATTTACACAATCTCCGAAAAAAAATGCGAGTTTTTTATCTAGTTGCGCTAAAGGTTGGTCGTAATGTGCAACGAAATGGTGCACCGCGTCCTGCAACTCGGTGGCGAAGGTCAACTCACCTGAACACTCGACGCTAACTTCGCGCTGCTGGCCTTGGCCGCTAATGCGAACTAATGCCATGTCAACAGAGTCAGCGGACGTCCCCGAACTCATGCCTAAAATGAGTCGCGAACTATTATCGGTCATACTACTCAGGAAGGTTCAGCTTCCAGCCAACACGCAATACCGTATTCTTGCCGTTCACTAACAACTTCTTGTTTTCGCTAACAATTTTCTCGATGTACTCGTACTTGCCAGGGTAGTACTTTCCGGCGATAACCGTAAGTGAATCTCCAGCAACAACAACATGAGTGTTTTCTGAACTTGCAGCAAGCGCCTCCTTTACTTCAACTTTTTCAATCAAAGTGTGTTTAGCCGGAAGGACCAAAACGTCTCCGATGACTAGATTAGAGTCGATAAGGCCAGGATTAAGCTCTTTGATTTTTCCTACGTACCGCACGCTGCCTAATTCT
>JAQWRF010000216.1 GCA_029243845.1 Planctomycetota bacterium
CGCCGAATACAATTCTTCTTGAGGCAAACTTCCTGTAACGGCACCCTTCTCGATAAGAGTGTCGATGGTTGTAGAAATCGTTTTGTTTAACTTAGTTTTGGACATTATGAGGGCTTACGGTTGTTCTGGCGTATCGTTAGGCGTAACTGAAATCTTGCGGCTTAATCTTGCTAGATCTTCGAAGGTCATCGGTTTACCATTTGAAACTTGATGCGACTCGGTATTTGCGGGCAACGCACTTAAAGCACGTTCTAGAGCGAGGCGCGGGTCGGTAAGGGTTTGATGGCGTAGAGAATCGAGCCACTTATGCTGTTCGTCATTGTCGAATTGAGCTAGTGCAGAAGTCAGATTGTAGGATATTCCTTGGTCGCGTTGGAGGCGAATCCATTGCAGCAGGGAATCGGTACTAGGGTCTGACAATTTTAACACATCCAGCTCTTGGCGCAGAAAAGAATATACGCTAGGGTCGATGAGCAAAGTGCCTATTATTTCACGTTCGTTTTGTTGCAGAATCTCCGTATTGTTGAGGGAATTGTTGTGTTGGGTATGAGTTGCCGGCATTGCTGACTGAGCCTCTTTATGAGGGTCATACAGCCGCCGCAGCGTATCTTGACTTATGGCTAGAAAACTAGCTGCCTCGCGCTCCCAAGTTTCGGCTATGACAGGACTTGGAGTAGTTGTAATCCACTCGGCCATCTCGCGCGCAGCTTTATCCTTGACAGCAGCCTGAGACAGATCAGATTTATTAGACCATGTATCGAGACGCCACTTGAGTATATCCCAAGAATCGCTAATTACTTGGTTTAATAAGGATTTATCGCCATTTGCTACCATGTCTGCCGGGTCACAGCCATCAGGCAGTCGGCCAATACGGACATCAACACCTTCGGCTACTAGAATCCGTCCGGCGCTGAAAGCTGCCTTAGCACCTGCGGTGTCAGGGTCAAATAAAAGAACCACTGGGCGGTCGTAGCGTGCCAGAATACGCGAGTGATCATCGGTAAAAGCAGTCCCTAGAGCAGCTAGGGAGGTAATTTGACCGATATTGTGCAGCTGCATCACATCGAGATTACCTTCGCAAATCACAATGGGTGCTTCAGGCTGATTACGCAAGCCTGTCTGCAATTTGTCTACACCGAACAGGAGCCGGCGCTTAGGGAATAGCGGTCCCTCGGGCGAATTAATATATTTACCCATTTTCTTGCCTTCGGCGAAAGAATTGGGCAAATACCGCCCTGAAAAGCCAAGGGTGCGCCCGCCAGAGTCTGAAATCGGAAACATGAGGCGTTCCCAGAAGCGCGCCTTAATCTCGTTGGTGCCCTCAACGCGTAAGGCCAGCCCCGCTAACTCAGCAGCCTCGACGTCGATATCGTTTTGCCGCAGCAAGCCCAATAAATCTTGGCGGTTGCGCGGAGCCCATCCAAGGCCGAAGTGCGCCCATGATTCTTGCGGCACCTTGCGATCTTCAAGATATTTACGCGCACCCGCTCCCTCTGGACCCGCCAACAGCTCGGCGTAGTAGCGTCGGGCAATTTGCAGAGCCTCGCGCGCTTGAACTTTTAGTGCCGACTTTTGAGAATCTTGCTGTGAGAATTGCTGTGGCATATCCAGGCCAGCTTGATCGGCAAGAACACGCACGGCCTCGAAAAACTCCAAACCTTCGGTTTCGCGGACGAATGAAATAATATCACCAAACTCTCCGCAACCGAAACACTTGTAAGAGCCGCGGTCAACAGAAACTGTAAACGACGGGGTGTTCTCGGCATGGAATGGGCACAGTCCCCACATGCGGTTGCCCTTACTTTCGAGGCGAACCTTTTCTCCTACCACCGCATCAATAGAAAGATGCGATTTTAATTTATCTAGAAAAGGGGTAAGGTCAGCCATTAATATCTAGCAATTTACCTTGTCTAAAGCATTAAGCCAAACATTTGGCGCAATATTACCTGGACGTGCATCTGCAGGCACATCGAGCTCTGTTAAAGCTTGCGCCCACTCTGGAAATTGTTTTCGCAATCGGCCAAATACCTGTTTTCGACGCTGCCCAAAGGAAAAGCGCAGCACTTCGGCCAACTGCAGATCTTGCTCACGGCTTATGGCGTCGGCCAATGGCGCCAGTTGCAAAAACGCGGAATCTATCTGTGGACGAGGCCAGAACACTTCGGGTGGCAGGCGCCGTCCGAGTTTACAGTCAAACGAGAGGGACAGGCGAATGGAAAGCGAGCTCCATTCAGCATTGGCCGATGGACCGGCTACTTTTTCGGCGACCTCCTTCTGCAACAGCAAAATCACTCCGGCAATGTCGCGACCAGGCAGTCGCGCGAGGAAAGGTCCGGAGATGGCGTATGGTAGATTGGCAACAATGTACGGCGCTGTATCAAGTTGCTGCCACCACTCCTCAACGGCGGGATTCAGCATCTCGTTTTTACCGAGTGCGTCACCCTCGATTAACGTTAATTGTTTCGAGTCAAGTTGTGAGGCAAAACGAACACGCAGTAAGTCGGCGAAACCGTGGTCAATCTCGACGGCTAACACCTTTGCGTCCACTTTCAATAACTCTTCAGTAAGAGCTCCGGCACCTGGCCCAATTTCAAGAACCGTGTCACCAGCTTTAACACCGGCATCGTCAGGAATACGCGCCAACAAAGCTTCGTCAATCAAAAAATTCTGGCCAAAACGAGAATTTGGACGCAACCCTCGAGCCTCTAATAGAGCGCGGAGTTCGTTTTTCTTCATTACTGTTTAATGGCTAGCAATAAATCTTTGCCAACGATGCTGGCATCTAATTTCGCGGCTAAAGCCAGGCGCCAATCTTTTTTCCACTCTCCTATCGCTAAATGCGCTTGCTGACGTTGAGTGCCGTTCATGCTATTCCAGCGCGGGGCGATGTGTTGCTCTATGTATTCAACAGCATCAGCGACATAGCGGAAACCTACATCTACAGCGCTATCCCTTTTATTCATCGCGAGTTGCTGATCAATATCGGATCGCGAAGCGAAAGAGGCGCCAACAGCAATCGCATGCGTTGGTGAATCGGTGCTAACCCACTCGCGAACATTAGAATGCATGTCATACATCCCCCATTCGAGGCGCCCACGCTCGAAGACACCACCCGGCAATGGTCGGTTAATATCTAAGTCGATATCGTTGCGTGCTCCAGCCTTCGAGGACGCCATTTCGGCGTTGCTTGTCACCATTGACCATTCGCTTTCGGTTGGTAAGCGCAGGCCGCGCTGCTCGCACCACCGCTGTGCTTCATGAAAGTCAATCATAACCACCGGTATATCTGCCAACTCGACATCAGGGCTTGAATGGAACTCGAAGTTTGACACTTCGAATTTACCCCACAACATATAATCGATATTGTTGGCGGCGGGAGGCGTTAAACAAAGGGATTCGATAATGGCTAACTCGCTATTAGCAAGTGGCTGCTCATTACGCGAACAAGCCCCGACCGCAAGCATTATGCTTAGAATCAGGACTTGTTTAGGCATGGTGCCTTAATTAGCGAACATATCGACAATACCTTGCGTAATGCTAGATGGGCGACCAGATATCATGCCCATTGCAAAAGGAATTGCAAACATTAACACGATAGCTGTAACCACTAGAGCAGCACGCATGCCACCACCTTCGTCGGTCATTTCTATGGCAGGCAACACGGTTGTCTTCGAACCACGCTTACTGCCTGCGGAGCGCTCGCGAGCAGCCGGTTTTCCAACAGCTACTTCTTCGACAGCCACCTCTTCGACTACAGAGTCGAGCAAAGTATCTTCGGCAGATAGTTGAGTGGTTACCATGCCATCGTCGGCATCGTCGAGGTTAAGCTCTTCGATTTCTACGACTTCTGATGCATCAGCTTCACTAACGGGTGAACCAATGCCAAGTTTCTCGGCGACTTTATCGACGTCAGCAACGTCGAGTCGCATGTTCGATCCTTCGCGGAATGCGCGAATGTCACCTGCAGAGATAAGTCGCTTGAGATCTTCTTCTGCGAGATCTAGTCTGTTTAATGCTTCTTCGAATGAGGTCACTTTTCTTTTTCTATGAGTCTAAGGAAGGTAGGCGTAGTTGCCTACTGGAGCAGCAAGGATAAGCATCTCTTACTGATTTTGCCACTATTAAGTCTATTGTTCCTCGAGTGGAATACCTGATTTTAGAAACTGGCGCTCAAGGGCTTTATGGCTAAAGTCTGATTTGTCGTTAAAGCCGTCGAGCTGAGTATCCAGCTCTATATTTCGAGCCCCGACCAACTTGAGCTCATGCGAGTTGCTTGCCCCGCCCTTGGCCTCGTAGACCAC
>JAQWRF010000233.1 GCA_029243845.1 Planctomycetota bacterium
CGCGGAACTGAGATTTCCGAAGCCATCGATGACATCTATCGCAGTTACCGCGTCTTCGCCCAGGATATAGACGGATACATCTGAGAAGCGTGGATCGGCTTTGATACTCTTACTAACCCGCGACGCATAAAGATCTGGCAAAACTTCAGCAATAACGAAAGCGTCTACGTTTGCAGCAAGGTGCATGTTTACGAGTCCTGAGGCACCGTCATTAGAAACGATTGCTGAAACGCCCATGTCGGCGAAAGCCATCTGCATGCTGTTAGCGCGAGCGCTATCCCCATCTATAATATGAACGATACGCTTAGATTCTAGGCGCACCGCCGCAGCCAAATTTTGGACTACAGCCGCACCGTATTGACCACGGTTTGACAGAGCAACAGCAGCCGCGTGACTGATCATCGGCACATTACTGCCCATCGCGTTGTAAAGTCCAGCCCAATCGCTGTTACCCGCGCCATCCAGTACAGAGATTAACTGCTGCGCTGCGGCGATCATGCTGGTTGAAACAGCGTACTCGAGGCCAAAGTTAATTGAGGACGTAGAGAGTGTCAACAATGCATTGCGTTGTACCGCTGCTTGATCTTCGCCACCATCTATGCCGTTAAGGATTGCAACTTCGCTAGCGTAGATTACCGCGAGTGCTGCAGAGGTGTCCGTGCCGAGCTCGCCGGCGCGCAACATCAAGCGCTTTGCCCATTCAGCAGCGACTAATGATTGTGGCACATCGTATGCAACTAAGTTGCGGCCATCAATAGAGAACATCACACCATGATTTTCGATGGAAGACAAGCCGTTAGCATCCTGGTTAAAGAATGACCATGCTTGCGCGATTAACAGCGCTGCGGGCGATGCGCCTGACTGCAACATTTCTGAAGCAAGTGCGCGAACGGAACCATCGGCATCGTTGGCTGCCAAATCTGAGATTAAAGCAGAAGCACGAGTGTCGTTTAGAACGTTTAGTGCATGGAGAGCGCCGAGGCGAACTTCAGTATTAGACGAACGAGCGGCAGTCATCAAAGGCATAACAACATTCGCACCCATCCGAGATAGTGCATACACTGCAGCTAAACGACGACTTTCGTTTGAATCGCCGAGAGCGTGTACCAAGGGCACCGCTGCAAATGGGCCATAGTTTTGATGCAAAGCAAAAATGGCTTTCGCACGATCTTGGTAGGACTCGCTGAAACAACCTTCAGCAGCTTGAGCGGCAGCATCGGTGTCGCGCATCGCGGCGCGTCCTTCAGCACGAGCCGAGGCAAGCATTTCACGCGCGAAAGTTTCGAATTCACCACCAGCGATAAGCAACTCGAGGAGTGCGTCTTGGCTTTCGTGAAGAAGAAGTAGCGCATCGGCGTTACTTGGATTCTCGGAAATGATTTCACGGAATTTAGACTGCGCTAAATCGAAGTTGCCATTATGGAAAGCAACCATACCCTGCTCAAAGAGATTTGAATCTTCTTGGGCAGAAATTTGTGTTGCTGGGGTAAAGAAAAGTGCTGCACCTAAAACTAGGCTAGACGAGACGCGAATGAAGCTCATTTGATGTTCGAGAGTTCTGTTAATGCGGGATGAACAAGTATGAGGTGGATTCACCAACATACGTATGCCACATGATAAACAACACTTAGCTGCGGTCAAGTGCGAGAATGCACTACATTTCCAAGCACGGAAGGTTTCGCCGCCCCAGTGGTAGATGGCCAGGTAGAATCTTCTCCGAGCAATTTCGCGTCGGCGAGCAAAGCGAAGGCCATCGCTTCACGCAAATCTGCGTCAAATCCCAGCTGAGAATAGTCGGCAAACACGATTCCAGGCATCTCAGACTGCAGCGTCTTCACCAAAGCACGATTATGGCGACCGCCGCCGCAGAGGTAGATCGTAGAAGGGGATAACCCAGCACTAGCTAGTGAGGATGACACGCCATAAGCTACTACAGCACATAATGTTGCGAGAATATCTTCATTAGATAGTTGTGGGTGAGCATCGCATATTCCAGCTAGCCAGCGACTGCCAAAAAGCTCTAGCCCTGTACTCTTAGGCAATTTTTTGCTGAAATATGGGTTGGATATGAGTAATTGATACAAGCCGGAGTTAACGGTGCCGGACAAAGCCAATGTGCCATCAATATCGCAGTGCTGGCCTAGCTTCAGGCGCATCAAAGCATCGAGAGGACCATTTGCCGGGCCACAATCCCAAGCGAGAGGTGGCGCGTCAGGCCGTAGGTAACTTATATTGGCAATGCCGCCTAAATTTAATATTGCGCACGCTTTTTCTGCGCCTGAGTGCAAAACCCAATCTGCAAACACTGAAATCGGTGCACCCTGCCCTCCTGCATGCAAATCTGCCTGGCGAAAGTCACCAACAACACGCACTCGACACCTATCAGCAATAGTTTGCAAATCGCCTAATTGCAGACTGCCTTGCCGAGGATCACCGTCGTGATGGAAAACCGTTTGTCCGTGACTGGCCACACAATCGACTTCAGAGACAGCGACACCGTTTTCTTCTAAGAAAATATTCACACAATCGCCGAAAAAAAATGCGAGGTTTTTATCTAGTTGCGCTAAAGGTTGGTCGTAATGCGCGACGAAATGGTGCACCGCGTCCTGCAACTCGGTGGCGAAGGTCAACTCGCCGGAGCACTCAACGCTAACTTCACGCTGCTGGCCTTGACCGCTAATGCGAACTAATGCCATGTCAACAGAGTCAGCGGACGTCCCCGAACTCATGCCTAAAATGAGCCGCGAACTATTGTCGGTCATACTACTCAGGAAGGTTCAGCTTCCAGCCAACACGCAATACTGTGTTCTTGCCGTGCACTAATAACTTCTTGTTTTCGCTAACAATTTTTTCGATGTACTCGTACTTACCAGGGTAGTATTTTTCGGCGATAACCGTAAGTGAATCTCCAGCAGCAACAACATGAGTGTTTTCTAAACTTGTAGCAAGCGCTTCCTTTACTTCAATTTTTTCAATCAAAGTGTGTTTAGCCGGAAGGACCAAAACGTCTCCGATGACTAGGTTAGAGTCGATAAGGCCAGGATTAAGCTCTTTGATTTTTCCTACGTACCGCACGCTGCCTAATTCTTTTTGCGCGATATCGCCAAGGGTGTCACCACTTTTAATAGTGTAAAGCGTTTTTGTAAGTCGAACCGCCGGCTCA
>JAQWRF010000234.1 GCA_029243845.1 Planctomycetota bacterium
GAATTCGGCTCGCGCGGCGCATTACACGGTGGGGTAACTACGGTTTGTGAAATTCAAAACAATCCACCACTAATGAGTACTCCGCAGTTGTTGCAGCAAAAGTTAGATGACTTGCGCGGCAAATCCTTTGTGGATTACGTCCCTTATGGTTCGTTAATTGAAGAATCACTCGAGCATTTGCCAGAGTTGGCGAAACTTTGTCCAGCGGTTAAATGTTTTTTGGGATGCTCGACGGGTGCTGGCGGAGTCGCAGATACTGCAACTCTGAGGCGCTGGTTCGCAGCAGCAGCAGCAGCCAAGATCAAAGTCGTCGCTCACTGTGAAGATAACTCCATCATGGATGCTGCGACGGTCGCGCTCGGTGATGACCCACAATTAGGCTCACGCCACGATCTACGGCGTTCCGTTGCCGCAGAAGTAGAGTCTGTGCGCGAAGCCATTGGCGTTGCCATTGAAGTCGGATGCGAGTTGCACGTTTTTCACATCAGTACTTTGGCGGGCGCGCAATTGGTTATAGAGGCTGCTGAAGCCGGTCATCCAATTACTGGCACAACAGCTCCGCATTACCTAGTCGCTGATGCTGAGCAAGCTCATGCCATTTCGCAAAATCGTTTTAAGGTCAACCCTTCAATAAAATACGCTGAAGATAACATTGGCTTAGCGGCATTAATCGCCGAACGCAAACTTGCAGGAATCGGCACCGATCACGCGCCACACCCGCTAGATGAAAAAGATCGCCCCTACGCAAAGGCACCATCCGGATTCCCTTCAGTTGATTTGCTATTACCGTTAACGGTCGCCGCTGCGGACAAACATGATGTCGCCATTGAAGATATGCTGCACGCAGTAACGCTTGCCCCGGCCAACGAATTTGGCCTTCATAAAAAAGGAAGACTTACCGTTGGCGCAGATGCTGATTTGGTAATAGCTGACCCGCAATTGACAGCGGAGGTCGATGCCACGAAATTGCCGTCGCGTTCTCGCTGGAGCCCGTATGATAAGCAGTGCCTGCGCGCTTTCCCGCAACAAGTTTATTTGCATGGCGCATTGGCATTCTCGAACGGCGAAATAGTCGGCGAGGCTCACGGCCAACCACTCTTTGATGACAAACGCATTGTTTCCTAAAGATTATTTTGCGGCGCTGCAACAGGTGCCGCTTAATAATAGATATGCCGACTATTCAAATTCAGCGGCAGCGAGGGCTGCCCAACAGCGCTCAGTAAATCGTCGCGAGTATCAACCCGGAGACCCTCGGCAATCAGTCGATTGGCGCGCTTCGGCACGGTCTCAGAAGTTGATGGTGCGCCCTCAACAAGATGCACCTACGCGTGGTTTAGTGCTATGCCTTGATCGCTCGGCATCGTTTTTACTTGAATCAGAAGATCGTGATTTCGCCCAGCGTCGCTTGGCGCTTGCACTCGGCTTGCGTTGCTTGCAAAGTAAAGCTGAGTTGACTGTTGTGGCTGGCGCACAGTTTTGTACTTTTAAGTCTGTCGCTCAAAGTAATGCTTTGCAAGATTTTCTGAGTGAACTTTCTACTCAACCTGGTGCCGATGTGAACTTAGAGTTAGTGCCGAAATCATTTAGTGCCGACACCTTGGTCTTACTTGGTTCTCCCTGGTCGTCGCATGAAGGTATTGCCCAAGCTTCTTTTTTTGCCACCCGTTTGCGCTCACTGTTGTTAGTCTCGGAGCGCGAATGTAATTTGCCGCATCAAAAGCTCATGTTGCAGCATGCGTCTGCCGAAGAGCAACTAAATGTTGATTGGCATGCTAGTCCTCCGCAATCACGCTTTGACAACTATGTCGAAACACAACTAAAGCAGCTACGGCAATATGGTTTTGATAGCGCAAGTTTTGCGTGCCCGCCGACTGCTGATGCCGTAAAACTAATCGAGTCAAGTCATGAGTTTTTACTTCATTAACGCACTGATGCTGCT
>JAQWRF010000255.1 GCA_029243845.1 Planctomycetota bacterium
AGAATTAAAATGCCGCGTTCAGTCGCCCATTCGCGAATCACGGATGGCTCGGGCACTTGTAGCAAGTCTAAATCTAAGGTGGCGTTTTCCATGACAGGGTGCATAGTTTAACTTTGCGCCATATATACGTCGAAGCGTGTAGTCTTACCTTTTATCGAGTGGCTAACTGCATCGCGCAGTGGTCCGGCGTGTGAAGGCCGCTTAACGACCACCCTGCTTACGCCGAAATCCAACGCAGCTTCAAGTAATGCACACTGGTCAGCATCGCTGCCGACAATTTCCCGGAAAATGCGCATATCTTTTTTGGCTAGCGCCGTCTTCTTTTGTGGCGGGTGCATAGGGTCGAGGTAAATCACATTCGGCCTAAACTCTGCGACTAAGCCACGGGTTGAGTCACTCAACAGCTCAATGGCATCGCACTTAATAAAAGACAACCTGCCATCGAGTAATTCTTGTAACTCGGCATCGGCCAACGCGCGCTGTAAGCCGTCGTGTAAAGCAGAGAACACTTGCGGGTGGCGCTCGCAACCTAGCACTGTAGCGCCCAAGCATGCCAACACAAAGCTATCACGCCCGAGACCCGCTGTAGCATCGAAGACTCGCAGTGGCTGCTTAGCTTTATGCAAGCCGACCGCTTTCGACAAAGCCTGATTCTTGCCCCCACCAAACTTGCGGCGATAATCTAATTTACCGTTAACAAAATCAATAACGACATCGCCGGCACTTGCACCAAGGCTGACCGGTTTATCGTGCTCTGAAGAGGATGTCATAATTCAGGTTAGAGTCTAAATTGTCAAATACTTCGTTATGACGGATGACGTCCATTTTTAGCTTATAGGAGAAAACTCCGTGATTCCATGTTTCCGAATGGATGTCGAGCAAATACTCGCGCTGGTCATCGAGTCGCAAAAAGAAATGTCCTTGACGATAACTTGAATGATGATCGCTTTCTTTAATGGTGCAGATAAAGTACGAGAGATCGACGTTGTCAATATCGCACAAGCGGCCACCCTTAGAAACTTGCTCGCCAGACCTTGCGTACTGTTTAACAACGCCATCTTGCTGCGCATAAACATCGACTACAGCCAAAGACTGCGTAGCCAGCTCAATAAAATCATCGGCGTTGGCTAGTAACGACAAGTACATGGCATCGCTGTCAAAATTAACTTCATCACTTTCTACAGCATTCTTCTGCGACTGCAGCAGGCCCAATGCGGCAACTAGCTTCTCGCGCTGCAACTCCCCTAGCTGTAAATCATTTTCGAAAGGCTGCAACTCAGAAAAACTGCGCACGCTCTGCGCGGCCTCTAATTTCATCATTTGCAAGTTGCGCGCTTGTTCATCTAGATCTCTTGCGAGCTGAGCAATTGCGCTCTCGCTACGGCGAATTTCAAGATTTAGCTCACGCAACTGCACCTGATAACTTGCATCAAACTCGCTTTGGCGCCGGGAAGAATCGGCAAGGACTTGAGCCTTAAACGATAAGGCGGTGCTTAACATCATCAAATCGGCATCAAGGTCAATCGTTGCAATGCGTGAGCCATCTCGCACAGTACTGTTATCCGCAATCAACCAGTGCAGCTTGCCGCTGTAATCAGAGGTTTGCTGCAGTTGTGGTATCACCCACTTTGCGCTTACCAATAACTCGGCTCTCGCGGTCTGAGGCAATAAGGGTAGTTGCTCAATGATGGGCAGCGGGTCGGCAAGGACCACCTGATTAGCTATTTGCTCTTGCGGATTTGACAAGTAAACGGCATACCAAACAGCGACCACTGCTAGGCCGAAAAAAGAGATCGTGGCGTAAGGGAGAAAACGTTGCACGTCGATGTGGACGCGTTTACCAGTGCTAGCCAGCAATACTTCATCGGTAACGACAGCTGCTTCCACAACTGTTTCAATATCGAAAACACGCATTAAAGCATCTATCTTTTCTTTAGATGGCAACGACTCCCATTCGGCGTCGTAAACATCGCTGCTTTCCCATGCTCCTATTTTCACGAGAGGTACGCGCGATGTAGCGAGAACCGAGCGCACCATCTCTACTGTTGGCAGTGGCGCGGTAAAAGCAACTACACCTTCATTCACATACGCCAGTTCAGCGACAGTGATGCGCTTAAAGTCAAAACGAATGTCGGCCAAGTCAAGGAACCCATCCTCTCCATCACCGAGCACCCACATTTTAGTGAGGGGCTCTGAATCGGAATCAAAGAGACTACTATGCAATGTCATATGCGGCTGCCACATAGGCTAGCGCTTTATCTAGATGTTTGTCGGCATGATGCACGGAGACGAGCGGCTGACCTGCAACAACGCGGTCGCCCACTTTAGAGTGCACCACTAAGCCTACCCCATGATGTATCGCGGCGTCGGCACGTTCTCGGCCTGCGCCTAGGACAAATGCCGCTAGGCCAATCTGTTCAGCGTCACATCGTGTCACAACACCATCGTGCTCTGCGCAATAATCTTGTTGTGCAACTCCTTCACTGCCGCGCAAAGCAACACTTAAGTCGCCGCCGTGCGCTGCAACTAGCTGCTGCCACACTTCGAAAGCACTGCCGTCTGCCAAGATGCGCTTAGCTTGCTCGGTATCGCCACTAAGTTCGGCAACAAGGTCTATTAAATCTTGTGGACCCTCGCCCAATAAAGTCTGCTCGGCCTCACGCACTTCAAGGGAATTACCCACGGCGTGCCCTAAAGGCTGCGACATATCACTAAGCAATGCGGTGGTCTTTACACCCGCACCATTACCAACGCGCATAATAGAATCGGCAAGCACCTCAGCCTCGGCGCGCGTCTTCATGAACGCCCCGCTACCGTACTTGACATCCATCACCAACGATTCAATGCCTTCGACCAGCTTCTTTGACAAGATAGATGCGGTTATCAAGGCCACCGAGGGCACGGTTTGTGTCTCATTGCGCATCGCATAAAGGATACGATCGGCGGGCGCCAACTCTGGAGTTTGCCCATTCATAAAACAACCTACGTCCTGCAAAGTGCGGCGCAGCTGTTGCGTATTCAATTCAGTGCTAAACCCAACGATTGATTCTAGTTTATCTAAAGTGCCGCCAGTGATACCTAAGCCGCGTCCCGAAAGCATCGGTACTTTCTTGCCCATCTTCACCCACAACGGCGCCAACACTAGCGAAACTTTATCGCCAATGCCACCGGTGGAATGTTTATCAACAAAAGGACCGTCAATGCCACTCCAGTCGAGTTTCTCACCACTATCCACCATTGCTTTGGTCAGGCAAACAGTCTCGGCATCCGTCATACCGTTACAAACAACAAAGGCCAACCACGCGCCAACTTGAGCGTCGCTAATCTCGCCGGTAGTGACACCACGCACAAAGGCCTCTATTTGCCCATCGCACTGCTCAACACCTTGCCGACGCTCTAGCAACCACTGTGAAATCATTACTCTATCACCCGTATTTCGAGTGCATCGCCGATTTTCACACCGCGCTCGAGCACGGCTGGCTTACCCGCAGGATAGACCATAATTTGGAAATCGTTATGGTACAAATTCTCAAAAACAAAGGCTCCCTCTGAGTTAGTTAATGAAGAGTCTATACCCAGAAAACGCTCTGGCAGTCGCGACTCAGAAAAATTATCGCGTGGCAAGGACCCTTTAATTTGCACTCCGACATTTGCCATCGGCTTGCCATCAGCGTCAACAACTGTGCCCGAAACACTTTGACCCGCGATCAAAGGCACGTTCAGTACTTGTGACTCACCAGCAATCATCACTGGTCCCATTAACGCAGTGCCATGTTGTGGATGATGCGCAATAAGGTAAACATCGTCAACGTTACGCAAACTCGAAAACTTATAAAAGCCTTCGAAATCGCTACTAACACTCACATCACCTTCATCAGTTAACAGCCACAACTGCGTGTTACTTAGCACAGTGCCGTCACCATCGCTAACCACACCGGTCAAAGAGATTGTTTCTTCAAGTTCTACCCAAACATCTATCTGCCCGGCATCAATCACCACATGCGTTTGCGCGAAATCAGGATGGCGTGCGTTGACATTCCATCCTTGTGAATCAGGTATGGCACTAAGCACAAATGTGCCGTCGTCAGCAGAGCGCGTTACCGAAGCGCGCGGCCCGTAGTTGAACAGGTTTTCATAGTCCGTGCTACGGCGATTTTTACGACGGTTTGGTTTACCCGCAACAATTTTTACGCCAGCGACTGGGCCTTCGTTTTTGTCGATAACCTGCCCGTAAACAGAATGCGCTGGCTCAAGAAATATTTCTAACTCGCGGTACGAAGCTCCTTCTTCCATCATTCCGCCTGGACGCCACACACTCATTTGATTTTCGAAGGCGCCTTCAAGCACGAACGGACCCGCGGGAATACCACCAAGCGCGAAACGACCCTGATCGTCACTAGTGGTAAAGACACCTATTTTCAAATCTTCTTGGCTGTCAACGAACTCTGGTGAATAAAAGTAACAAGCCACTTTTGCACCAGCAACAGGCAAGTTTTCGATGTCGTACACAGTGCCATACAAAGCGCCAGCAGGCGACAGCACCATTTCGATACTGTGAGTGAGTCCACCGAATAATACCGCAGGCGCTTCGATGGATCCCGGCGCCGAATAATTACCAGGATTCGCATGCACCGACAGTAATTGAGAACCATGTTCGAATTCGACACGTACCAAGCCTTCTTGATTGGACCAAGCACCCGTATTCGAAGGAATGCCACTGTCGTCCCATTGGATATCGACTTTCACTCCGCTCATCTTGCGGTTGGAATCTGGCAGCAACAGTTGGATTTCAAGCACAGCTGGCTTCAACGCATCTACCGCATCGCTATTTTCTTTGGCGGAAGACACTGTATCTACATCTGACGTGGAGCGTGCATTATCGCCACACCCACCTAAAACGATGGCTAAGCAAATCATCAGCACTCCCAAAGCAGTCTTATTAAGTCTCATGACCCTAGGATACTGCACTTCGCTGATTTTTTCGAGATAATTGCCGTAAGAGCCCTTTTTTTACGGTAATCTTCATGCTGAGCTTAGTGCTCTCGTAACTCCATTTCCCGAAAATGAAAAACCTACAATTATTCTTATGTACGATTGGCCTAGCCGCCATTTCCACTGCGTCCTTAATTGCTCAATCCCAGGATGATTGGGTCGAATGGGGACACGTCGACGGACTCAATCAGGGGGACTCTTTCGGTAGCTCAATGTCGCCTCTGGGTGACGTCAATAACGACAGCCACGACGACTACCTAGTCTCCTCACCGCAATCGAGCTCGTACCTACGCCGTGCTGGTGAGCTGAGTATTATCAGCGGCAAAAACGATAGTATTATCGCTAGTGTCAGCGGCAGCAGCATCGGGCAGCAGATGGGTTACAGTATTTGCGTGCTCGGCGAGCACGATGG
>JAQWRF010000257.1 GCA_029243845.1 Planctomycetota bacterium
GATGATTTCGGATCTGGCTTTACTTCCTTGGGTGCTCTAAGTGAGCAACCCCTTACAGAGTTGAAAATTGACAGATCGTATTTGGAGGGAATTGCCGATAACCCAAAATTATTAGCGGTGGTCTCTAATATGGTTAGTTTAGCGGAAGACATTGATGCCATTTCAGTTGTAGAAGGTATCGAGAATAAAGAGCAATTAGAGATATTACGAGCATTAGGTTGTGACTATGGCCAAGGATACTATTGGTCGAAGCCAATTCCCATGGCTGACCTAGGAGTTTTGTTGCAATCTCCTGACCCTTTCCCAAAATAATTTCAGCCTAATAGAATCATGGATACACCGATGAGAAGCTTTGCGCTAAGCGTTATATTTGCCATCGGAGTAGTCAATTTTGTTGCGGCGCAATTTACTGAAGGCGCAACACCTGTTCAAAGCCAACAATGGCATTCTTTCGATAAGACTCAGCTAAGCGAAATGTTCTTATCAGAAGGCGCTAGCTTCGCTGATTTCGATCGCGACGGAATTCAAGATGTGGTGTCTGGTCCACACATCTATTTTGGCCCAGATTTCCAGGATGTGATTGAACTGTACTCGGCCGCGCCGTTTGACATTCAGGGTTACTCCGACAATTTTTTTGCCTTCCCGCATGATGTCAACCACGACGGGTGGGTGGATGCATTCTTCGTCGGCTTTCCTGGCCAGGACGCCTATTGGCTCATGAACCCTGGCGCCGAAGCCGATGAATCTTCAAAGATAGCAGGGGGCAAGTTGGTGCGTGCGTCCAACGGTTGGCAACGCTTTCTGGCTTTACAGCCGGTCGACAATGAGTCTCCGCAGTTCGAAGACATCAATAACGACGGCCGCCCGGATCTGCTTTGCCAAAGCAAGGATCGTTTGGGTTGGGCGGAGTACAGCCTTGAGTCTCCGCAGTCCTCATGGACATTCCACCCGGTCAGCGCAATAGGTACCGGCGGGCGCTTCACTCATGGCTTGGGCGCAGGGGATATGAATGGCGATGGGCGCAAAGATTTATTGATGAAGCAAGGATGGTGGCAGCAACCGGCTTCCTTGGCTGGAGATCCTGAATGGGAGTTCATCCCTTACACCTTTGCCGGACGCGGCGGTGCACAGATGTATGTCTACGATGTCGATGGCGACGGCGATGCTGATGTCATCACTGCCGAAAATGCGCATGGCTATGGCCTTGCTTGGTTCGAACGTATGGGCAATGACTTGAGCAAACGGCCGGTCGAGTTTCGCAAGCATGACATTCTTGGTTCGGTAGCGGCAGACAATCCCTATTCGTTAGTGATTGGAAACCTTCACGCCATGGCCCTCGTTGATATGGATGGCGACGGTTTGAAAGACTTAGTCACGGGTGCTCGTTTCTGGGCGCATGGCGGCAGGGACAAGGCCGACCACGACCCTTCTTTGCTTTATTGGTTTGAGCTGCAACGCACTACGGCTGGTGTCGAATATGTGCCGCATCTTATCGATAGCGATTGCGGCGTAGGCACGCAAGTGATTGTCGGTGATCTTAATGGTGATAGCTTGGCCGATGTTGTAATCGGTAATAAGAAGGGCACCTTCGTCCTGCACCATAAAACCCCGGACGCCTCAGCGGCTGATGGTAGATAATAATCCCCGAATCCTTTCCCCCAATAATATTAGCCTAATAGAATCATGAATACACCGATGAGAAACTTTGCACTAAGCGTTATATCCATAATCGGAGTAGTCGGTTTTGTCGCAGTGTCGTTTGCTGAAGACATCACGCCTGTTCAAAATCCACTGCGCATTCTGGTCGCCAATGACGATGGCATTGACTCACCGGGGTTGCATGCATTAGCGTTGGCGCTGTCAGAAATAGGCGAGGTCGTGGTTTCTGCTCCAGAAGAAAATTGTTCGGGGGCTAGTCAGTCATCAAAGATCTTTAGCGGCACGCACCGCGCTCATTTAGTGGAAGTTAAAGGAGCGGTTAAAGCGTGGGCAATCGAAGGCACTCCGTCGGATGCGGTTACTTGGGGCTTGTTGCATGAAGGTAAAGAAAAACCTTTCGACTTTGTCGTGAGCGGAATTAATGGTGGGGCGAATGTCGGCGAGATAGCCCATTACTCTGGCACCATTGGTGCTGCAATGGAGGGCGCGGCGTGGGGTATCCCGTCGATTGCCGTTTCACAAACGCGTCAAGATAGTTTTGAGGTGTCGTGCGCGATGGCCGTGAAGTTAGTGCAGCGCTTGGTTGAAGACGGAGCTACTCCACAAACTGTTTGGGCAATCGAAGTGCCACGGTTGGCGGCTGACGCTGTTCCCGAAGTGGTCTTCGCTCC
>JAQWRF010000262.1 GCA_029243845.1 Planctomycetota bacterium
TGAGCCTTCTTATGTTCTGCGCGCTATGGGCGTCGGTGACGACCTCGCGCATTCATCCATCCGTTTCAGCCTTGGCCGTTTCACGACTCAACAGGAAGTAGACCGCGCTGCTGAATTAACCATTTCTACCGTCAAACGCCTACGAGATATGTCACCTCTTTACGAGATGGCGCTCGAAGGTATCGACGTCGCTTCCGTCTCTTGGGGGGCACATTAATCATGGCATACTCTGATAAAGTAATCGATCACTACGAGAACCCGCGCAATGTTGGGTCTCTCGATAAAGAAAGCAGTAGCGTCGGCACTGGCGTTGTTGGCGCACCAGAATGCGGCGACGTAATGAAACTGCAAGTACAAATCGAAGAAGGCGTCATCACTGACGCCAAATTCAAAACATTCGGCTGTGGCTCTGCAATTGCATCTTCGTCCTTGGCTACTGAGTGGCTGAAAGGGAAAACAGTTGAAGAGGCTACCGCAATTCGCAACGTTGATATCGTCGAAGAGCTGGCATTGCCGCCGGTAAAGATTCACTGTTCCGTTTTGGCTGAAGACGCTATTAAGCAGGCCATCTCCGACTACGAGAACAAGCAAGGCAATGACTGATACCGCATCTAGAATTGTCATGACCGATTCGGCAATCGCCGAGGTCAAGCGCCTAATCGAGCAAACTGATTTTGAACCGGCATTAGCTGGTGTACGCGTTGGCGTTAAGGGGGGTGGGTGCTCTGGGTTCACTTACACTTTAAATTTCGACAAGTCTCCCGCAGAAGGGGACGAGATTTTCGATTTTGAGGGCGTGCGTTTGTTTTGTGATCCGAAGTCATTGTTGTACTTGAACGGCATCACACTCGAATACACCACCGGCCTACAGGGCAAAGGATTTCAATTTATTAATCCCAATGCAACTGGCACATGCGGCTGCGGAGATTCCTTCTCCGTTTAATAGCCGATGGCATCCCCTTTTGAATTACTGGGCTTGCCGGTTACATTTAACTTAGATGCCAGCAACATCGACAGCGCTTTACGCGCTGCTGGCTTAAAATGGCATCCTGACCGTTTTGCTTGCGCGCCCGTGGCTGAGCGCGAGCATGCAGAAGAACAAATGGCTGAGTTCAACGTGGCGCATGCTTGCTTAAGTAATCCGCTACAGCGAGCTATCGCCTTACTCGAGGTCTTCGCTTGTCCTTACGATCCTAGCGGAGTGAATGCCGACCCGGAATTCTTAATGGAGATGCTCGAGGTGAAAGAAGAGCTCGCTATGGCGAAAGATGGAGACGACTCTACGGCATTAAACAAATTGATTTTTGATTTGCGTCAACGCGAAAAGCGCGAGCTCATGCAGTTATCGCAACTTTTCTCTACATGGGAATCCGACCAAAATCGTTCTCAAGATTTACCCAAACTGCAGCAGTTGCTGAACCAACTACACTATCTAGCGCGCACGATAGAAACTAGTTATTAATAATGGAACTCCCAATCCTCGGACAAGAGCCACAAGTCAGCGAGCTCATTCTCGGAATCGACCTTGGCACGACACACAGCTTAGTCGCTGTATATCAACATGGCGAACCTCGCGTGCTGCTTGACAGAGAAGGAGATGCACTCATTCCGTCAGTTGTTTCTTTTCCGCAAGGTGGAGCTCCGGTAGTCGGGAAAGCCGCCTTCGAGCGCATGCGACTAGATCCGCTGCATACTATTTATTCAGCCAAGCGTTTAATTGGACGCTCCGCTGAAGACCTTGAGCGCGAAATTTCAACTCTTCCTTACAAGGTGGTGCACTCAGAAAAGCGCGACATGGCAATGATTGATTTAGGCGAACGTCTCATTACGCCGCAAGAAGTTAGTGCTCATATCCTGCAAGCATGCCGCGACCGAGCCGCGACCGAGCTCAAACTCGATGCAAAAAGTTTAACAAAAGTTGTCATCACAGTCCCCGCGTATTTTGACGATGCACAACGTCAAGCTACGCGCCGCTCTGCCTCGTTAGCCGGACTTGAAGTAATGCGCATTGTCAGCGAACCGACAGCTGCAGCACTTGCCTACGGTTTAAATAAGAAAGAGAACTGCAAAGCAGTTGTCTTTGATTTAGGGGGCGGGACCTTCGACGTTTCTGTGCTTGAGCTGCACGACGATACCTTTCGAGTCATCGCAACGGCGGGTGACACTCATCTCGGCGGCGATGATTTTGACCGAGCGATCATGATGCATTGCGCCGCTGAAATACGTGAGCAGTCTGGCGTCGAAGTACTCGCCGACCCGCGAGCGCGTGCAGCCTTGCGCATGATTTCCGAAGATGTAAAAAAACAATTGTCGTCTAGCGAAGAAGCTGAGTTTGTTTATCACGATGCTGATGCGGGTATCGCTTATCGCCGTACCGTTGATTGGCGTACCTTCCAAAACTGGATTATCCCGCATGTCCAGCGTACACTCGATCACTGTGTCAGTGCGCTACATGATGCCAAGCAAACTCCTGATAGCATCGACGAAATTATCTTGGTCGGCGGCTCCACCCGTGTGCCATTCGTCAAAGCCGCCGTCGCCCAACTCTTTAACCGCCCCGCCAATGACAGCATCAATCCCGATGAAGTGGTTGCGCTAGGAGCGGCTATCCAAGCCGGCATCCTCGGTGGCGAGGTAAAAAATGCTTTGTTACTCGACGTCACGCCTCTGTCCTTAGGCATCGGCACCGCCGAGGGAACGGTTTCTAAAATCATCAATCGTAATTCGGCCATACCCGTACAAGCCAAAGAAGGGTTCACTACTTACGTTGACGGCCAAACTGCTGTTAAGTTTACGATTGTGCAAGGCGAGCGTGAACTCGTAAAAGACAACCGCACCTTAGGAGAATTCGAACTACGCGGCATTCCACCGATGGCCGCGGGTCTGCCGCAAATCGGTGTGCGCTTTCAACTCGACGCAAATGGCATGCTGCGTGTTTTCGCCAAAGAAGAAAAAAGTGGGGTCGAGGCTTCGATTTCAATCGAGCCGAAACATGGGTTAACCGACAATGAAGTCGAAAATATGTTGGCCGATGCCTGGCAAAATGCCGAGCAAGATTTAGAGACGCGCCGCATCATTGACTTACATGTGCAGCGTAAGAATGTTTTACGGGCGGTGCATAAGCATCAAGAATTCGCTAAAGAAAACTTGAGTCCGAAATTGTGGGATGAGTTGCACGAAGCAACAGTTGCCGCTGAAAACATAGAAGGCTCAACCGAAGCCAAACAAATCAAAAACTGCATCGACGTTCTTGAAGATGCTTCCATAGCTTTGGCGGAGTCTTTAATGAACGACGTCGCCAATAACGCTGTTAAAAATCAAAAAGTGAGTGACCTAAGT
>JAQWRF010000299.1 GCA_029243845.1 Planctomycetota bacterium
GTTACAAGAGAAAGACTTGGTAAATTAGGATTACAATGGCCAGTTCAAGAAGATGGAACTGATACGCAAATACATGCGCTCGAATCCGTCGAGAATATGCCCGGGGTATTGATGCTTGCCTGCGGACGAGCCACCATCGGAAACGATAAGCACCGTGTCGATAGTTGAGTCTAGGGCCACCTGCTCGAGTGCGTCATACAAAGCCGAAGTCGAGCGATAGGGCCGTTTAGCCAAAAAATCTAAGGCCTTTTTGCGATTCGTCTTCGAATTGACTACCATCTTTTTGAAACCGAATTCCGGTTTCTGTTCGATGGTGGCTACGGTAAACAAAGCTTTCTTTGGTAACTGAGCTAAAAATTTTCCAACTTCAGTTGCCGCCGCCTCCGCACAGCTTTCGCCGTTTAGTTGACTAGTAGACATGGACCCCGAGCCATCCACTAAAATGGCAACGTTGCTGCTGTCGATAGGGATGCCAAAAAATTGCGCAACAGTCTCGTCTTGCTGGCGCTCTTGTTGGTCGTCGTTCGTGCTATCTTTTTTAGCTTCGGCTAACCATCCAGCACCGGCTTCGTTCCACCATTTTTCCCACATAGCAGGGTCGTTGCCAAAAGCGATGCCCGTTAGTTTTCTTAGGCTGTCGCCAATATCCGAAACGAAGCGGCTGGGTAAGTCGGGGAATGCCGCGACCTCGTCTTTGAGGAATTTAATCAACAGCGGAGCCGCTATGAATATTTCGTTGTCCACTACTGACTCAAGTACTGCGGTGCGCGGGCCGGCGGCGTTGTTGGCGAAGGCACTTTGCGCAATCGACAACAAGTTAAGATTAGCAGGTGCTTGCTGTGTCAAAATACGAATAGCAATTGCGCGATCGCCACTGTCTTTAGCTTTTAGTGCAGCATCAACTAGATTCGCTTGTTGCTTATCGGTTAAAGAATCTAAGTAGGCATAGCCGTGGAAAGGTGCTCCGGCCTTGTCAAATAATTCTATTAGTTTGTCACTGGAACTGGCCTTCGAGTCACTGAAGTCAATGCGCGACTCTTTAAGCAAGACCCCTGCACAGTGTTGCCAAGCGCGGCGGACGTCAGCGTCCTTAAGGAAATTCTTGCTGAGTAAAAGCTTGCCCGATACTTTTACTTTACTGCGCTCGATACCACGTAATAAAATAACGCGATGCCAACTGCTAATTTTTTTATTAGCGGCAGCGGCTAACATTAAATCGCCTTCACTATGCGACGTCGACTTTAGGTAGCCACTGTAAAACCAATCACGCAAATAAACGCCGCGATAAGTGTCATGCTTGGTGTCGAACAATTCGATGCGCAATTTTGCAGCATCATCAGTGCGCATATCTGCTAGTGAACGCGCAGCGCTGTAAGCCCCGTTTTCGTATGATGTTTTGTCGGTGGCCGCTTTAAGAGTGGACTCAATCTCATCTAGAGATTGAGCGCATGCAACAAGAAGTAGGGTAGCTAACATGTAAAAAAAGAGGGAGCCGTTATGGCTCCCTCTAAGGTTATCAGTTCATCTTTAATTATGTTATTAATTAATCAGTAATGATAGCGTGCGCCGC
>JAQWRF010000301.1 GCA_029243845.1 Planctomycetota bacterium
GTTTGTTATTCCACGTTGCTTTGCCTGCTCAAGAATAAATTCTCGTTGACTCGCGGAGTTAGAGACCGACAGTATTTGACTGTTGGGATAACACTTGGCCATCCACAAGCTAAGACTTCCCCACCCACAGCCCAACTCGAGAATGGATTGCCCGTCCCGAAGTTGCGCACGCTTACAAGTGAGCGCAAGCATGCTTTCTTCAGCCTGACTCAAATGGTCTACACCTTCATCCCAATAGCACGAAGAGTATTTGAGATGTTCACCCAAGCACAATGCATAGAACTCGGCGGGAACCTCGTAATGCTGTTCATTGGCTGCACTAGTTCCTATCGCAATGGGACTGGAACTCATTTCCAGCAACCACTCTGAGAGCATGGCATCTCCCCTTTCCTGCACTTGGTCATACAGATTACTTAAACGCTTTCTGAGAAGAGCGCGGATCCCCCAGCGAATCACTGAGTCTGGAAGCAACGAGCGTTCAGCTGCTTGGATGGTCAGTGACATGACTTGGAGGGAGTAAGAAGAATGAAGAAGTGGATTTTTGGTAAGCGCGATAATCGTCGCCGCGACTGCGCAGCGCTTGTTGTTCGGTGAACGGGATTCCTGAAACCTTAGTCACCATCACCAGCATCAAAGCGGCTATTCCTATGTTGATTAGCAGGTATGGAGTGCCGATGGCCGCCACTGGATAGGCACACCAAAGCAACCATTCAAAGAAGTAGTTCGGGTGGCGCGACCAATTCCAGAGACCTGCGCGGCAAGTCTTGCCGCTATGAATTGGGTTGCTGCGCCAGCGGTCAAGCTGTCGATCGGCAAGGCCGTTGCCGAACAAACTCACTAACCAAAGCACCAAAGCCACGACTTCCCAAGTGCGCCAACCTGGTTCTACATCCTGTGCTAAAGTCACGAAGGGGATAGCGAACAGCCAAGCAGCGAGGGCCTGTAATTGAAAAAAGCCAAAGAAGAAAATAGGCGCACGCGCACCTGCGGCGGCCTCCATCGCAAGGTAGCGACCATCTTCACCGTCACGACCCAAGCGCTTGGCGAGATGGAAGCAGAGGCGAAACGCCCAAATAGAAGCTACCAAAGCAACCATAAGACGCCGCGCCCACCAACCGTCCGCCAAAGAGGCGTAACAAATTGCCTGCCCAGCAATAGCCATCGCCCAAAGCAGGTCGACATGCCCTAACTGTCGCTTCCTCAAGAGGTACAGCCATGAGAGAGCCAGAAGCACGGAGAGGGCTATCAGGCTCAAGAAAATCTGTGGTATGGGTAAATTCATTAACTTTACGTATTTTTGTCTAGCTTATTTTATAGACAACTATTGCTTATGTCAAAGGAATTCGTTAATATCTAGACATGAGCGAATCACAGCCCGACAAGGAACTCTACTCGATTGGCGATGTCAGCAGCATCACCGGCCTCTCGCCGCACACTATTAGGGTGTGGGAGAAGCGCTATGGCAACCCCTTAGCGGAGAGGCTGCCATCGGGACACCGACGTTACTCGCGGGCTTCAGTTAATTTACTCCAAGCAGCCGCAGAGTTGGTCTCTTATGGATTAAGGCCGAGCAAAATTCTCACCAAGAACGCGGAAGAAGTGGAGGCTCTCCTGATAGAGGAACGCCATAATCGTGCCCCATACAATTCCGAGACAGTAGAAAAGGCGATCGGGTTGAACGGTGATGCTCTACGCCTTCTGCTTGAAGAGTCCATGCGCGATATCGGTGTGCGATCCACTCTTCATGAACTCGTAATACCCCTGGTTCACCGTATTGGCCAAGCCTGGGCAGACCAAGAAATAGACATCTATCAGGAGCACCTGCTGTCGGAAGCCCTTGAAGATGTGCTGCGGTCTACGCGCTTACAAATCTCAGCATCTAAGGTTCCCGCCGACTGCGTAGATCTAATCCTAGTCACAATGCCAGGGGAGCTCCACGGCCTTGGTCTGCAAATCTTGGCATTACTCGCCGCCTTGGAAGGCTGTACAGCGCACCGCCTTGGAGTGGATCTACCGATTGCCCAAATAGTCGAATTCTCAAAGAAGTATCCGAAGGCTGCGGTCGCCATAAGTGTCTCTTCAGCTGCCGACGTCTCAATTACTGCTCGCCAGTTGGCGGAGTTACGCAATTCCCTACACACGGACACACCGTTGATTGCGGGCGGTGCAGGGATGTTACGCCGAAAACCGATTAAAGGTGTCACTCCAATCACTAATCTTTCTGCTTTCGAAGAGTGGTTGCAGCAAAAGAAGAAGCGCTAACCTTCTTTGGTTAATGTATCGCGCAGAGCTTGTAGGTCGCGTTGCTCAGGAACCTGAGAACAGCGGATGCCCAGATGCACGGGCACGATTGCCAACGCTATGGCGAAGCAGAGTCCAATAATAACAACGGGGTTCTGATTCTCTGATTTAGCGATGATGCTAACCAGAATAATCGATGCTGCCGGCAGCAGAAACCATAGGTGAAAAGTTCTGTACAAGAGCAACTGCGCCTTGGATTCGGCAATCGCTCGATCAAGATCTCCGGTCAATGTAGAGTCGAATTGCATCCGCATCTTAAGCCTGGCCAAACGTTTCACTAGCATCCATCCTGCAAGGCAGAGCATGACAACTGAGCAAAAGATATTGTGATAATCGGTTTGCTCTAGCACTGGCTCGCGCAGCGACTCAAGTGAGACGAAGATGCACAGCACCATCATGCCTATTTCATTAAGATTGATACTGCGCTCAATTTTTCGCGCTTTGCGCTTGACCTTACGGTGCATTGCATCGACATCTATCGCATACATTTTCTGCTCACGTTGAGAGTCCCAAATAACTTGCATTTCTTCAAATTCCATTTTTCTGTCTCCTTGCTGATTGGTCCGCGGCAGACTGCCGGGACATTTTATTTTTGATACGATTGATTTTCACGCCAACATTACTTTCGCTAATACCTAGCGCTTCGGACATCTCCTTATAGCTGAGGCCTTCTAGTTGCAACAAAATCAAAGACCGGTCGATGGGTGCGAGTTGGCCGATTTGTTGGTAAAGCCAAGCGACACGTGGGTCATCGTCTGGCGCTTGATTGCGTGGAACATGGCTCAACACATCTAAGTCTTCATGCTTAGCGTTGCGCCGCTGCTCTTTTTGTGACCATTTGATGGCCGAGTACAACGCCACTCGATAAACCCAAGTCGAAGCCGAGGAGTCCCCTTTAAAATGAGGGATGGACTGCCATAGTTGGAAGGCTATCTCTTGGAAAAGGTCATCTTGATCATGCGCACTGAATGCAAAGGCTCGCAGCGCTTTAAACAGCAACCCTCGGTGGGTATGCAGCCATTCATCAAGTATGCGCTTTTGCTCGGTATCGTTCATCAGTAAATTGCGGTGCCTGCTCAGCAGGCCCTACTACTTTAGGAGTAACCTCATCATAGGCAGTAGTTGTATGCTCAGCAGACAATTAACTAGTGCTGTTGACTGCCGGTATTCTTACACAAATAACCAAGTATTAGAATTACTCATCCACGCGGCTTAGCAGCGGAGCGCGCCGCTTGCAGACAAACTGAAACGGTCACGAATAGTCTCCGCAGGG
>JAQWRF010000147.1 GCA_029243845.1 Planctomycetota bacterium
ATTAGCTTCGACCACGGTTTTAGTATCCGTTGACTTAAGCGATACCACAAAGTTTGTGAAGCCTAAAGCTGTAATGTTCTCGCAGTGACGCACGGCTGAATCGACCAGTGCTTGCGGCGAGGGGTAACCGTATTTTTCAAGTAGGTCTTTTTCGACCGAGCCCGAGTTGACGCCAATGCGCATTGCGATGTTTGCTTTCTTTGCTGCCTCGACCACTTCGCGCACGCGCTCATCGCTACCGATGTTGCCGGGGTTGATGCGAACTTTAGCGACACCCGCTTCAATTGCGCGGAGCGCTAAGCGATGCGTAAAGTGAATGTCAGCAATGATCGGCACTGAGCAAGCGGCGATGATTTCTGGAAGTGCGTCAGCCGCTTTATCGGTGTCAACAGTAATGCGTACCATTTCGCACCCCGCCTCAACCAGCTCGTTGACCTGCGCGATAGTCGCTGCAGCATCGTCGGTGTCAGTACAAGTCATAGACTGCACGACTATTGGATGCTGTGAACCAATCTTTATGTCACCTACGGTGACTGTACGTGTTTGACGGCGTACCATTTGCGCTTAATCGATAACTGGGATTGGCTTGCCGTCGCCACCGATTGCGACGTACGTTACTACTGAAGTGGTAACAGGAATTTCTACACCGTGACGGTCGCGACGTTGCACGACGGCATCGACAGTGACTTGCACTGAGGTATTGCCGACCTTAATGTTTGAAGTGTAAAGAGTAATGATGTCACCAACATAAACTGGTGAAATGAATTTGATGGAGTCCATCGCGACTGTCACGTAACTACGGTGCGCATTAATATTGCGCAATGGTATTTCAGCAGCCTGGTCAATCAGCGACAAAATAACACCACCAAAGATGGTGCCAGACTGGTTGGTGTCTTTCGGCAACAACACTGTTTGCATTGCAAGTGTGCGTTCGGAATTAGTCATTTAAGAACTCGGTTATGTAATCAGCTGTAAGGTCGCGCACGCGATCAAGAGTCTTCGGAAAGAAGTGACTCGCGCCATCGACGATGGTTATTTTACCACCAAGTTGCTCGGCATGATTCATCTTTGTGAAATCAACGTGTTCGTCTTCTGTACCGGCAATAAACCCCGCTTTCGTGGGCCATTCGGTAGATTCCGGCCAAGCGTAAAAGTTGGTTGGCCACGCGACCGCAATATAGCCGTGGATTTCATTGCGTAGACGAATTGCGAGGTCTAAGCCCACTCGTGAGCCAAATGAAAACCCCCAGATGAGTATTGGCAAGTTGGGGTAGTTTTGCTTCAGCCAATCATAAGCGGCTTGCGCATCTTCGATCTCGCCGACGCCTTCATCGTATTCGCCTTCGCTGTCGCCAACGCCTCTAAAGTCGATGCGTAGCGCCAAACAGTTTGCTTGTAGTGCGCCGAGTGCTCCGTGCCGCACTACGTTGTTTTGACGGGTGCCGCCGTGCATCGGGTGTGGATGCAAGCATAAGACCGCTGCTATGGGTGAAGCTTGCGGCTGCTCGAAGGACGCGGCCAACCCACCGGCGGGACCGGGGATGCTTAGGCGTTGCAGCGGCTTACTTGGTATATTGCGTACCATTGTTAGGGCATTGTAGTTAAGCGTAGTTTCTCATCACAATAATTTATGCGGATAGCGTCGCCTACTGCATTACAATTACTGCGTGAAGCATCTAGCTACCCTGCAAACCGACCTGCGGCTCGACATCCGTATCTTGCATGGCTACTTATTTGAAATTGCCGAAGATGAGCGCGCTGGCGACATTCAACCCACCGACACTGGCGCCGATCATTATTTGGATGACGACGGCATTTCGCTAAAGGTTAAGCTAATAGAGCAAACGACACTCGAGTTCTCTTACGACGATGCGTACTGCGATATTGAAGAAGCGCAAGGCATCGTAGCTGTTTATGCGG
>JAQWRF010000316.1 GCA_029243845.1 Planctomycetota bacterium
AAAATCCGTAGAATTTCTTCGTCTGAGAAAGGATGCGCCTTGTCCTCGGCCGCAACGATGTCTTCAATGCGTTGCTGGATTGAAGATCTAGTACGGGTGGTGCCCTTAGATGTCTTTTGACCACCAGAAAACATCGACTTCAGTGAGATGACACCTTGAGGCGTATGCGCATATTTGCCGCGGATGGCGCGTGATACAGTAGAAATGTGCACACCGACCGCATCGGCGACTTCTTGCATAATGAGTGGACTTAAGTATTGTTTGCCAAGTCGCAAAAACATCGCCTGCTTTTTCGCAAGCACATTGGTAATATCCAGGACTGTACGGCGTCGCTGCTGAATGGCATCAATGCACCCGCGCGCTTTGTCGATTTTCCGTAACAGATGCGCATGCAACTTCTTATTTGACTTTGCATCCGTAAGCGCTTGGTGCGCAATTTCTGACAAGCTAATATCGGGGATATAGTCGGTGACTAAAGAGACTACCGGCTCTTTAGTAGGGTCGTCATCCACTTCTATTTTTACGTCGGGGCTGATGACACGATTCGTGTCGATGCTAAACGCAGATAAAGGCCGTAAGTCAAATAACGCAAGCACGCTAATCGCTTGGCGCACTGCTTCAATGCTCAGCCCTTCGGCTTTGGCAATTTGCGGGATGCGATTCGCCAGCAAGTCATCGAAATGATTAGTTAAGATAACTAGCGCATCTTCATGGTCTTCTTCAAGGGCTTCGAGTTGCAGCAAAAAACATTCTCGTAAATCAACGGCGCCTAAGGCCGTATGCGATATCTCGCGAATCATTTCGAGAGCTTCTTCGAAAATCAAAAAGTCGATACCTGTCATTTCTGATAATTCGCCGATACCATCTACTAAGAAACCTTTGTCATCGATAAAATCAAGGATAATCGCGGCGGCGCGCACATGTTCGATATCGACGTCGCGCGTACGCAGCTCAGACAGTATTTCATCACTGCTCGGTTGATCCGGGGCCGCGGTGTTTTGAATGAAGTCATATCCGCTTTCTTCGGTTTGACTTTTCTCGCGAACGTTGGGTGCCGACTCGAGTAAGTTGCCAACGGTGTCGTATTCGCTTAAATCTGAATCGTCTCGCGTCTCGGCTTCACTGCTGTCGTCCGGCGCTGGTTTGTCAGCATCGACTTCTAAAAAAGGGTTGTCTTCAAGCTCGGCCGTCAAGAAATCAAGTAGCTCGGTAGAGTTTAGCTGCAGAATATGCATGGCCTGAATCATTAGCGGCGACTGCGTTAGGCGCTGCTCTAAATTCAGGTTCTGGTTGTAATCCATCCGCATAATGGTATTTTAGCAAACCAGCGTGACTTGGTTACAATGCGAACGGCCAATCATGCGTATCCTCCTTGTCGAAGACGAAGCTACTTTAGCTATTCCATTAACCGACGCCCTGCAAGAGCAAGGGCACGAGGTGACGCACATTGCGGATGGGGCAGCAGCTCTCGCTTGGCTGAGCGGCAATTTAGTGGATATTGTGGTGAGTGATATTCGTTTGCCACACGGTGATGGCATGCAAATATTGCAGCGCGCCCGCCAGCAGCAACCACCCGCAGAGGTTTTGATCATGACCGGTTATGCAACTGTCGAACAGGCGGTCGATGCTTTGCAAGATGGCGCGTACAGTTACTTAGAAAAGCCCTTCACCACGGATTCGTTTTTGGCGAACATAAATAAAATGTGCGAACTGCGTGCCTTGCACCAAGAACTTAACACGATGCGTCAGGCGGCGCGCAGCGAGTTCCTGTTAAGTGGCAAGAGTAACGAGATAGCGACTGTTAACCAACGTCTGCAGCAATGGGCTGATGAAGAACTCACAGTGCTCATCACTGGGCGAAGTGGTACGGGTAAAGAGCGCTGTGCTCGCGCCTTACATCAACTATCCGCACGTGGCGACAAACCGTTCGTTGCGGTTTCATGCGCTGCGATTCCGAGTTCATTATTCGAGGGAGAATTGTTCGGTTACCGCAAAGGCGCATTCTCTGGCGCCGACGCCGACCATCAGGGATTGCTTAGCAGCGTCGACGGTGGCGTCCTTTTTTTGGATGACATCGATGACTTCCCATTAGAGTTGCAACCCAAAATGTTGCGCGCCTTGCAAGAGTCAGAGTTCGTGCGTCTGGGCGAGACCGCCCTAAGAAAGTTTAGTGGCCGGGTTGTGGCTGCAACCAAGCAGCCGCTCAAGAAAATGGTGGATGACGGTAAATTTCGCGAAGATTTGTACTACCGCTTAAACGTACTCAATCTCGAACTGCCAGCCTTAAGCTCGCGCATCGAAGACATCCCGTTGTTGTTGGCGGATTTGCTTAAACGTTGGGATTCGGAAAAGCGTTACTCTGTCTCAAGCTCTGCAATCAAGCAGCTATCAACACTCAGTTGGCCAGGCAATGTTCGCGAACTCGAGAACTCTCTGCGCCGCGCCATGGCAATATGCGGACGCGTCCGTATATTACGTATCGAACATTTCATGCCAGATGTTGGCCAAGACCACTTGGCTGTTGCCGATAAGTTGGTTGGCTTACGTGAAATTACCGCACGCTCTGAAACCGAGGCCATCCTTAATGCTCTTGAAATCACGGGCGGGCGCAAGGCAAAAGCTGCTGCACTGCTTGGCATTACGCGCAAAGTTCTATGGAGCAAGATGAGTGAGCTGGGATTAGACCAAAACAAATGAACAAAGCCAATCTAGTAGACCTTGGTTCTCAAGTGATCGAACTGCACAATGAAAAAATTTATTGTGTTGCCGATTTACACTTATGTGCGAGCCGCCCGCAAGAAATTATTGCTTTTGCAAATGAAGTGATAGACGCTTGTAACAAGTACTCCGTGGTACTTATTCTTGGCGATTTATTTGATGTTTATGTGGGGCCTGAAAGTTTGTCTGGGGTTGACTTTGCACCATTACTTTCTGCTTTCGAACAGTTCGCGGCCACTGGGCGGGTGATTGTTATTCGCGGAAACCGTGATGTGTTGCTTGAGGGGACGCACGCCGAAAAGCATTCTTTTGAAGTCTGTGATGTGGTGTTGTCGAATTGCGAGCAGCAGCGCACTCTTTATGTCCATGGCGATGCTTTCTGCACCTCAGACTTGCCATACCAGCGACTGCGCCGTGTATTGCGTAATCGCGTTTTACGCCTATTCCTACGTATGTTGCCTGCAGGGTTGCGCCGCTATTTGGGTGACAAGATGCGGAAAGCATCTACAGCCGAGATCGCCCGCAAAGAAATGAGCGATATGCAGCTAAATTTGTCGGCTGTGGCAGCAAGCGCCAAGCAGTTTGAGAGCTCTGTGGTGCGTATAGGGCACCTGCACCAAGCGCAGCAGCAGCAAATCGACTCAAGTTGTTCGCTCGAAGTACTTTCTGCGTGGCAACCACTGTTGACTAGAGGGTAAAAGTGGGTAGAATATGCGACCCAATGGCACAGGTTACACCTTTGGATAGAGTCGCAGTGATTACCCTTGATGGGCTCAGTGGTTCTGGCAAAAGTACTCTTGCTAAGCAGCTGGCCGTAGCACTTAACTGGTCCTACATTGACTCTGGCGCTTGGTACCGAGCATTAACTTGGGCTGTCTTGCAAAATGGGCTTGCCGTCGATGATTCGACTCAAGTTTTGCAAGTGCTCTCTCAAATAGAATTGACATCAGATAGCGATGGCATGGTTGTCGTCGACAAGCAATCTTTGCGCGACGAACTGCGCACGCAGCTTATCGACAAAAACGTTTCCGCGGTTGCCGATCACTTCGACGTGCGTGACGCGCTCAACGAAAAGATGCGCGGGTTACTTGCCATTGAAAACGTTAAAGGCGTAGTCGCCGATGGTCGCGATGCAGGCACCATAATCTTTGCTAACGCGCCACTTAAAGTTTTTGTTGAAGTACCTCTAGAGGTTCGTGCCCAGCGCCGCTTCGAACAGCAACGTAAACTTGATTCAGATGTCACACTTACGCAAGTGCAGCACGCATTGTCTCAACGAGACTCGCACGACGCACACCGCGGAAGCGCAGCTCCTCATCCTACGGATGAAAGCTACATTCTTGATAATTCCAATCAATCAGTCGAGCAGGCGGTCGGACGCCTGTTGACTTGGCACCAGCAAATTTTTGCTGCCAAGTAAGAGACTTTTTCTCCGAAACACAAACCCAATTTTAATCATGGTCTCAAAAGACCTCATCAGACGTTACGACCTCACTGACGAAGAACTAGATCGTCAGTTATCAGAAGCCCTCGGCACAGTCGAGCCTTCGGCCATCAGTGAAATGATCGGCGACAAAGTAGGCGACGTAGAACGTGACCAAATAGTCACAGCAACCGTACTTAGTGTAGAAGAAGATCACGGCGTTGTTCGTGTCGACATCGGCGGCAAGGCAGAAGCTCCATTGCTTTTTGCTGAATTCGATGGCGAACTTCCTGGCATAGGTGAAACACTAGAAGTCTTTTACCGCGGTGACGATCGTTACACAAATGTCCCTGTAGTCTCTAAGCGCGATGCTGATCGCGAGCGTGCTTGGACGAAAATCGTGGGCGTATACAGCCCTGGCGACGTTATCGACGGCGATGTGCAAAAGCTCATCAAAGGCGGCTTAATCGTCTCTATCGATGGTGTCGAAGTATTCATGCCATCATCTCAAATCGACATCCGTCGTGTTTCCGATCCTTCAGAATTTGTAGGTACGGTAATTCAGGCTAAGGTTGTGAAGATTGATGAAGAGCGTCGCAACATTGTGATCTCACGCCGCCAGCTTCTGGAAGAAGAGCGCATAGAAAAACGTGCGGAACTACTTCAAGATATCAAGGAAGGCCAAACTCGTATTGGCGAAGTCAAGAACATTGCCGATTTCGGTGCATTCGTCGACCTCGGCGGTATGGATGGCTTGCTTCACGTTACCGACATGTCATACGGGCGCATCAAGCATCCGCGTGAAATGGTTAAAATTGGTGACAAGATTGAAGTATTCATTCAGTCTATCGATCACGAGCGCAACCGCGTGGCATTGTCACTTAAGGCTCTTACGAAAAACCCATGGGAAAAAATCGATACACGATTCCCAGAGAAGTCTGTCCACAAGGGCCGTATTGCCAACATCGTTCCTTACGGATTGTTTGTTGAGCTCGAGTCTGGCGTTGAGGGCTTGGTACACGTTACTGAACTTTCATGGACGCAGAAGAGCCCAAACCCTGAAGCTGAATTCACTAAGGGTGCCGAAATCGATGTCTATGTTAAGTCCATCGATTTAGAGAAGAAAGAAATGTCCTTGTCTGTGCGTGAAGTTGAGGGTAATCCTTGGCAGCGCATCGCTGAGCATTACGCTCCAGGTACAGTTATCGAAGCGACAATCAAAAACCTTGCAACTTACGGCGCATTTGTTGAGATTGAAGAAGGCATCGACGGCTTGCTACACAACACCGACTTTCACTGGACACGTAAGATTCAGCACCCATCAGAAATCGCCAAGAAGGGCGATCGTGTGCAGTGCGTAGTTCTTAACGTAGACCTTGATAAGCAACGCATCTCCTTGGGAATGAAGCAGCTTACTAAGAACCCATGGGAAGATTACATCCCGACTAACTACCATGTTGGTGATATGTTGTCAGGTGAGGTTGCTAAGCACATCGCTGCTGGTTGCTTTATTAGACTTGAAGACGACCTCGAAGCATTCTTACATTACAGTACCCTTCCACAAGAGTGGCAAGAGTCGCCAGCAACTAACTGCCTAGTCGGTATGAAGGTTGAGGTGCGTATTGTGCGCGTTGACTGTGGCGAAGAGCGTATTGGGCTAAGCTTTATTCACGCCGAGTTCGGAGAGAACGACGATGTGCGTAAAAATTGGGCAGAAGCTCAAGAGGCTAAGGCTGCGAAGAAGGCTGCGAAGAAGGCTGCAAAGGAAGCTGCTCAAGAAACGACAGCTGCTCCTGAAGAGGCTCCAGTCGCTGAAGCTGAAGATGCACCAGTCGCTGAAGCCGAAGCAGCAGAAGCGCCCGTTGCTGAAGCAGAAGAAGCGCCAGCCGCTGAGACTGAAGAAGCACCCGTTGCTGAAGCAGAAGAAGCACCAGAGAAAGATTCTGAGTAGTACTTTGAATCTACACCGCATCAACGCTCTCAATCATCTGATTGGGAGCGTTTTTGCTTTGGTGTTATTCATTACGCTGATGGCTTGCTCGTCGACCGAACTTGTTGATGACGAATCAAGTGATGAGCCGATCATATTCAGCGAAGATCCATTCGCTGACGAAAATGCCGAGGTGGTTACAGCTGCAAATTCCTCAGAGATTACTACCACAGATGTTACGGAGGGTGTCGAGCAATCACGGCTAGTTGAAATGGACCCTGCGTTGGCCAGTCTTGCTGACGAAGAAATTGAGCGCCTTACGGACGAGTTACGCTTGGCGTCATTACAGGCAAAGGTGTTGGCTGAAGAATTGTCCAAGCTATCGGTTATCAAAATTGATGGTGCCATTCAAACTATGGGCGACAACCTGCGAGTGAATTTCGTCACCCAAAACCCTTTTGGTGATGTTGTCGAGCTTACGCCATCAGCCGCCGGACTAGTTTTTGAATTTAACTGGACTATCGAGCGGTGGGGAGCTTTGACAGGCAGCGATAAGGTGCA
>JAQWRF010000319.1 GCA_029243845.1 Planctomycetota bacterium
GTTTCTAGAACCGCTACTTCGACTTTAGGGTCGCGTAGCACAATACCCGCAGATGCCGGGCCAGTCATGTCACCGCTGACTGTTAAGTGACCGTCAATGTAAACACCATCCGTTGTCGTTAGACCTGTAACCTTGCCTGCGCTTTTAAAAATGTGCGACACCATGCGTGATGTCGTCGTCTTGCCGTTGGTACCGGTGATACTGGCAATCGGAATACGTGATGAACTATCTGCTGGGTAAAGCATGTCCATTACTGGCCCGGCCACATCGCGTGGAGTACCTTCACTTGGCGCAGTATGCATTCTGAAACCGGGCGCAGCGTTTACTTCACATATTCCGCCACCACCGACTTTGTATGAAACAGTTATGTCGTCGGTTAAGAAATCGACACCGCAAATATCTAGATCAATCGAGCGCGCAGCGCGCTCGGCCATATTGCGGTTATCGGGGTGAACAGTATCCGTAACATCAACGGCAGTACCACCGGTTGACAAGTTGCCGGTCGAGCGCAAATAAAACAATTGACCCTTATCAAGAACGCTGTTTTTGCTGTAACCACCTTGTTCGAGCAGACGCTCGGCCTGCACGTCAAACTCGAGCTGGGTTAATACTTTAGAGTGCCCGATACCACGACGTGGGTCTTCGTTTACTTTAGCGACTAACTCTTCGACTGTTGATTTGCCATCGCCAATGACGTGGCCAGGCACGCGCTTCGACGCCGCGATCAATGTTCCATCAACCACCAATAAACGGTGGTCTAAACCGGACAGAAAACTTTCGATAATAACGGAACGACTGTGTTGCTGCGCATTCTCAAAAGCAACAGCCACACTTTCGTCGTCGGTCATGTTAATCGATACGCCGCGACCATGGTTAGCGTTCAATGGCTTAACCACAACTGGGAAACCGATATGACGCGCGCCGCGGATGGCCTCACGCTTGCTGTAAACCAAGCGCTGTTTTGCAACTGGCAGGCCTAGGTCACCGAGCAATTTATTAGTTTCTTCTTTATCTGAAGCCAACTCGACGCCTAGGTGAGTGGTCTCGGAGGTGATAGTCGCCTGAATTTTTTTACCGTACTTGCCGTGGCCTAATTGCACCAAGCTATAGCGATTCAAACGCGACCACGGGATGCCGCGCTCTTCAGCAGCAGCAATCAGCGCCAACGTTGACGGGCCCAAGGCACGACGCTGCGCAAAACGAATATAGGAGTCGCGCTCGTCTTCCCAATTGAATTCCTCGTCTTGGCTCCCTTCTGGAGCAAGCTCAACAGGCAACAAGTTGTGCAGCAAACGTAACGCAACGCGTGCAGCTTCAAGGCCTACCTCTTGCTGCTTATATTGAAACACGACATCGTATTGACCGTACTCGCCGTTGCCTCGCGTCTTGCCAAAAGTAACATCTGTGCCCGCTATTTGTTGCAACTCAAGAACCACGTGTTCAAAAACGTGACCCAGCCAAGTACCCTCATCCTCAGTAAGGCGGCGTAAAAAACCGCCTTCCTCGCGATAAGAGCAGCCATGACTGCCTAAGCCGGGCAAGGCCTCTACCAAAGAATCGGTAAATTGTTTACCGATTTTCGCACTCGGCCATTCTTCGAGTTTGCCTAAGTCAAAAGTCAGGCGAATAACAGGAAAGTGGGCGTGCACGGATGGCCCAACAAAAACAGAGCGGTCGAGAATTTTCATAGTGAAGGAGAGGTTGCGTGTTGCGATGCCTTGCGCGTCGGGATGTCAAAACTACATCCATCGCCTAATATGTGCAAGCCAATACCAATAACGGTTACGGGCTCGGATGTGCGCGCGCTATCCATTGACGAGTATTCCATGCCTGATGGATCGATAATGGTGATGGCTCCGCTGCCGACGACCTCTAAACGATCATTGGGGTCGATGAATGCTGCAGTATCTTCGTCAAGGCCAATGCCAATTGGGCGCGGGTTAAAGGCTAGCGCTGCAAGCAGGCGACCGAGTCGGTTGCGTTGCTGGAAGTGCTGGTCAACGATGCATTCTTTAGTTAATCCGAAGCCAGGCGCTAACGAAACCATATCGCAGCGCGGGACGATACCCTCGTCGCCGTAAGCAATCATGTGCTCGGACATGATTGAGGCCCCTGCCGAAGTTCCGGCAACGTGTAGTCCATGGCTGTTGTTGCGGTCACGCAACATTTCAGCCACCGAAGTTCCGCCAATGGTTGTAGACAAACGCAGTTGATTGCCGCCTGTCATGAAAACGCCCGTTGCATTTTTAAGTATTGACAGCCAGTCTTTACGCTCGCAATCACTGCGTTCTTCAAATGGCAAGCTAACGCATTCGCCAGCACCCAATTCGGAAAAAATATCAACGTAACGCGGACCCGTCTCAGCAAGCTGCGAAGCTGTTGGGATAATCACAATACGCGCTTCTTTACCACCACTTATCTGCAAAAACTTTTTAAGTATCGAGCGATTAGAAATTTTTTCTTCGGCGCCGCCAATCGGAATAATGTAACCTCGGGTCATGTTAGTTTTTGTTTTTGTAATGTGCCTCAGCCGCGGTAAATACCGAGACCACGCTGCCGTCTTCCTTAAGTACAACTAAGTCAGCGTCGTAGCCAACCGCAATGCGCCCTTTGCCATCTAGCTTTAGGTGTTCGGCGGGGTTTGACGTGAATGCCGGCAATGCGCGTTCAAGGGCAACGCCGCTATCAGTAAGATCATTTAAAGTTTCAAGCAAAGATGCGCTAGTGCCAACATCGTATTTCACCATCCGCCCCTGTTCATCGAACACCGGCAAACATCCGCCTCCGTCACTGCTAACGCTAATTAAATTACCAGGCAAGTCGCTAGCCAAATACTCGCGAAGGGCATCTGCCGCAGAGATAGCGCCGTCGCCATCTTCAATTGGGAAAGCGGTGACATCGATGTGGCAACCCAGCTTTATCAGCTCAAGAGCTTCATTGAATAAAGCGCGCTGGCGATTAACATGTGTGGGATGGAAAACACGTGCTGGCAATTCGCTTTGCTCTAGTGCTTGACGAACTAAATCAAGGCCGCGCTTACCATCACCTAAATGTAAATGTAAAACTCCGGCCTTGCGCGCGATTAAACCACCGACATGGCAATCGCTTGCGGTGCGCAACACTTCATCTAAGGTTAACTGCGATGAGCGGTGGTCCGAAATGGCCAACTCTCCGACACCGATTACTGCATCAATATGCACGATGTCTTCACGCGGACTGCCGGTTAGAGTCGTCAGCGGATAGTGATAGCCGCCCGTCCAGCACCATGCTGACAAACCTTCTTCACGAAGAGCACGGACGCCGGCGAGTAATTCTTCGGTGCTACGCGTGATATCGTCAGTACCAAGCAACCCGACAACTGAAGTTACTCCAGCAGCAAAATATGTTTCGGCT
>JAQWRF010000162.1 GCA_029243845.1 Planctomycetota bacterium
TCGGTGGACTGCGTGTAAAACGGCCACATCGCATAAAAACGGCTGTAACGATCTTTCACATTTGCCTCGCCGTAAAACGGCCATGCATGCCAGCCCGTTTCGCTACCTTCGGTGTAGCCAAAGAATGGCCATAGATAGTGATAGGCGCGCCGGTCTTTTTGTTTGCTTTCGAGATAGAAAGGAAACAGGATGAACTTGAATTCATCGTAGGTCAGGAAATCTTTACCTGTACCGTAAAACGGAAACACCCAGAAATAATTCTCCTCGTCGTCAGAAGACGAACCACCACCGAGCAACCACATTAGGGCAGACCAATCCGTGTCGCGCACACCATCAGGACGGATTTCGCTGTTGTATGAGTAGAGCGGTAAAAAGTGCGAATAGGTGTGCTCGGTTTTCGGCTCGTAATCGTAGTAACTAAGCCCTCCAGCAACGACTGCTTCTACAGCACCGTTGTCGTGATTTTGCTTATAAAAAGCTGGCTGTAAAGACCAACGCTCAGCGTCGCCTTCGCGGTGATATTGCATGATTCCGCCAAGCGCTTCGGCATGCTGATAATTTGGAGCAGTGTGTCTAGAAAATAAAGGGGCAACATTCAGCTCGGCGCCGGGTGAGGCACAGCTGGTACAACCCAAAAGTAGAGTTATGCATAAGTTGCGTAGAGAAAATCTCATGCAGAGATTGTAGTCTAAGCGAGTGTCAATGTCTCGGCTTACCCTAGCGCTAATTACTCTAGCACTCACAAACTCTTGCGGATTACTGTTCGAGCCGAGTTTGCCAAGCATTGATGAGATCAATCTCGCCAAAGCTACGCAGTATGACGAGTGGGAATTGCTGACCGAATGCTTTTTTGTACTCCAAGAAGATTTTGAAGAGGGGCAAGCGACGGTGACGTCCACAATATCGAACTACCCGCAGTATCCGCGGCTTTCTCTGCTGCTGCAAGATTTCGAGATCAAGCATCTCCCGCTGAGCACTTTATTCCAAGATTACCGCAAGCTTGACGATGAGCAGCCAAGCGCTTTAAGCGCGTTGTTGTTAGCCCGGGTTGACCCAGATCGTGAGCGACGTATTGCATCTGCCAAGAGAGCCGCGGATACTGCGGGCAGCTCGCTATTTGCGATTGCAAAAGTCTTTGAACTTGGCACTCGCGCCGAAGACGGTGAGGCCTCTGTAGTGAATAAGTTAGTACATCTTCTTGGCTCCCACCCCGGCTGTGCGGAAGGATGGCGTTTATTGGCGGAATTGGCTCCACTCCATGATCGTAGCGACTACGTTCTTGCTGCTGCCCAGACAGAACCTTGGATCTTCGACAAAGAGGGCAGCCTGTATGGGGACAGTAAAACTATTGCTGACAAAGCTGCGGTCGTTAAGTTTCTACAAGTCGGTGAGCTTGGTCAGGCACGTTCCCGCTTGCGAAATATCGACGACGACGTTTTCGTTAAGTTGGCGGAGGCATCTGTTTATGCTCGAGACAATAATCCTTTAAAAGCTTTGGAGATCATTACGGCGGTCATTGAAGCGGAACCGGATAATCATGTGGCTATATTTAATCGCGCTTTGCTTTACCGCGATTATTTCGGATATGACGCCATTGGCAAAGGGCTACCTGAAGATATCCGTCAAGCAGAGGTGGATGACCTAGTTCGTTTCCTAGAATTGATGAAAAAAACGGACCAAATTAATCTTTTGCGGCTCACACAGGCTGAGTACCGCCTGTCAGTGGCTAAAGAACCGCTAAATTAGCTCGATTAGCCAAAAACAAACACTTCTCCTAAGTCTATGTCCTAGAAACGGTTATAGTCGATAAGTTGATTAAGTCATCCCCCCGACCTTTTTGAAAAATGAGTGACAACGTAAAAACTACTACCAAGCGCGATCTCGTGCAACGCATATCAGACTCTTCAGGCCAGACAAAAGTTTTGGTGCGTGATATTATCCAAGCTTTTCTGAACGAAGTTGGCAACGAATTAGTTGCTGGTAACCGTCTCGAATTTCGCAAGTTCGGCGTATTCGAAGTGCGCAACCGCCCTGGGCGCATTGCGCAAAACCCTAAATCTTTAGAGAAGGTTGTTGTGCCAGCTAAGCGCGTGGTGAAATTTAAAGTGGGTAACGTGTTGAAGAAGCAGGTCGAGGCAATCGCACCAAACATTGCTACGAATGACAGCGCAGCGTCTGCCCCTGATGCAACGCCGCCGTCACAGTATTAGACTTTAGCTAAAGCTTGTTCAATATCGGCGATGAGATCGTCGGCAGATTCTATACCGATGCTTAAACGCACCAAGCCATCTTCGATGCCAATTGCGCGTCGTTGCTCTGGAGGAATCGAAGCGTGTGTCATCGGCGCCGGCAATTCGATTAGCGATTCAACGCCACCTAAAGATTCGGCGAGTGCGAAAATATTTAAATTATTCACCAAGGTAGTGGCAGGTTCGATGCCACCAGGTAATTCGCAACATACCATGCCGCCGAAGTCCTTCATTTGCTTTTTAGCAAGCTCATGTTGAGGATGACTTTTTAAGCCTGGATAAATCACTTTACTGATTTTCGGATGTGCCTCCAGGTACTTGGCAACCGCCATCGCGTTGGCGCAATGACGCTCCATGCGCACATCTAAAGTACGCAAACCGCGTAATGTCAGAAAGGCGTCGAAGGGTGAATTAACCGTGCCTGCGCTATTTTGGTGAAACGCAATGCGCTCTGCTTGCTCGGCATTCGCTACGACTAGTGCGCCGCCAACGACATCCGAGTGTCCAGAGCAATACTTGGTCGTCGAGTGCATGACGTAGTCCGCGCCCATAGTTAAGGGTTGTTGCAAAGCAGGAGTGGCGAATGTGTTGTCAACGGCAACTTCGGCACCAACTTTTTTCGCTGCGGCTATTGCACGCCCGAGGTCAGTGAGCGATAGCAACGGGTTTGACGGAGTTTCTAGGTAAAGTAAACGGGTGTCGCTTGGTATGTTGTCGAGCGCCGCGCCATCGGTGGTGTCGATAAAATCGAACTTTAGCCCGAAGCGTTTTTCAACACGACTAAACAAGCGATGGGTGCCGCCGTAGAGATCGGCACCGGCCACCACTCGATCGCCAGATTCGAGGCTGAGCATCAAAGTGTGGATTGCAGCCATGCCAGAAGTAAAGGTGAAGCCGGCATGCCCTTGCTCTAAATCGCACAAGGCATCTTGCAGAGCAAAGCGCGTTACGTTTTGGGTGCGCGAATATTCGAAACCATTGCGTGGCTTACCAGGGCTGTCTTGCACATAGGTGCTTGTCATGCAAATCGGTGGCATTACGGCGCCAGTCTGCTCGTCAGGTTCCCATCCAGCATGGACGACGCGAGTAGAAAATTTTTGAGTAGAGTCAGACATTATTTAGTGTGATTAAGGCGTGTTAGCGAGCGCAACAAATCGTTACGGCTCAGGGATGAGTAACCGTCAGCATCTTTAACCAACACGCTATCGTGATGGGCCAAGGCAGCGGTGGCGTCTTGCCAGGGTTGTGAAACATCTAAAACGAGTATCGATGAATCGTCAAGGCAGTCGCGCACTAACATCGAGCTAGTGTCGCTGCCATTACTTAATAACTCAATGGCTTTATCTTCGTCGAAGATGCCCAGTAAGTTATCGTTGTCAATGACGGGTAGAGGACGCACTTGGCGCTCGCCAGCTTGACGAATGCCCCAAGTAATAGTGTCGTTGGGAGAAAGAGTAGCGGTGTTTTTAATGCTACAAAGATCACCGACTGTTGCCGTGCTTGCGCTTACGCCTTCGAGGTAGTTGCAGTCGCGCAAGTAGTCGTCGTTGTAAACTTTCGACAAGTACGCTTTGCCGTAATCCGGCAACAAGGTCACTACGCGGGCATCTGCTGGCAAATTGCGCGCATATCTCAAAGTTGCTGCTAAATTGAATCCGGAGGATCCGCCAGCAAAAATGCCTGTAGCGCGCGCGAGTTTACGTGCCATTAAAAACGAGTCTTTATCGTTAACCACCAAGTAGTCGTCGATTACGGAGGCATCCCAGGCACGCGGCACTTCTTCTTCGCCAACACCCTCGACCGCGTATGAGCCACCTTCAATAAGTTCTTTGGTTCTCCAGTAATGTTCTAATACAGAACCGACGGGGTCGACGCCAACAACTTTGCAATTCGGCGCGTGCTCTTTTAAGTAACGACCAATGCCGGAAATAGTGCCGCCAGTGCCTGCACCTGCAATGAAGTGGTCAATGCGTCCATCACACTGCGCGAAAATTTCGGCACCCGTGTATTGGTAATGAGCGTCGGTGTTGTCGGGGTTGTGATACTGGTCGGGCCACCAAGCGCCTTCCGTTTCAGCGGCAATCCGCCCAGCAACTTTGGTGTAGTGCATCGGGTCTTCGATGCCCACGTTCGCTGGTGTTACCACGACATCAGCGCCCCAACCACGCACAGCAGCAATCTTTTCGGGCGACATCTTGTCGGGGATAACGACTGTAATGTCATAACCTAAAGCAGCAGCTACCATTGCTAAACCCGCGCCGGTGTTTCCAGAGGAACACTCGACAATGCGACCACCTTTTTTTAATGCGCCTGATTTCTCTGCTTGGCGCACCATATGCAGGGCGATACGGTCTTTAATCGAACCACTAGGGTTCATGAACTCGAGCTTGAGCAAGACTTCACATTTTACTTCTGGATCGAAGCCGGCAGGTAGGCGCACCAATGGTGTGTTGCCCACCGCATCGAGGATGTTGGCGCTGATGGGTTGCAGTTCGGAGATTGGGGTTACTTCCACGTCATTATTCTATGCTTTTGCTAGTGATGTTTCAGCTAGGCTCGC
>JAQWRF010000336.1 GCA_029243845.1 Planctomycetota bacterium
GCACGCAGCTGGACGTCCCCTACTACGCCTACTTCGCTGGGCCTCATTCGGATCACAGCACATGACTCTAATGGTAATTCCACTTCAGACGTTAGCGACAACTTACTAAGCTTTGCTGGCGGCAGTAATTCAGCGGCATTGGTCAGCTACGGCAGCGGCAAGGCTGGCTCTAACGGAGTCCCGCTATTAACAGCCAGCGCTGCACCGGTGCTAGGCAGTCAAGTGCAATTACAAATCAGTCAGATCATGTCGAGCAGCCCACTATATTTGCTCTTTGGCGATGCAGCTAACTCTTCAGCTTTTGATGGCGCAGAGTTGTTGGTGGATTACTCCAAGGTTTACAATTTAAGCAGTGATGTAAATGGCAATGCGAGCATGCAAGGCACCGTACCAAGTAATTCGGCATTGATTGGCAAGAGTTATTACTGGCAGGCTTGGGTGCGTAATGACCCGGCAGCGAGTGGCGCGGGTTGGAGCTGTTCCAATGGCCTGCAGACCATACTTGGGCTGTGATAGGATAATCCGATGTTCGCAAGCGACCAGCCTTTTACTCTTTACATGATTCTCGTCGGCGTGGTCGGATGTGGTCTAGCCGGGCACGCTTGGACAAAAATGAAGACGATGAGCAAGTGGCACATTCTTGGCGCATGCTTTCTTCCTCTATTATCAGGCATACTATTTTGGTCTCTCGCGCTGCACATGCACACGCACTTCAATGGTTGGCCTGAACAAATCGGCGACAATGGCTTCCCTTGGGCATTAAAGCAACACGCCAACATCCAAGAATTTCTCTTCTCGTGCACCTTTGGCGTTGCATTTGTAGTAGCCCCACTCTTAGCCTTGATATTTTCATTAACACCTAAGCTACGGCCGCTGCTCGACTATCTCGGAGTCTTCTACCTTGCGTTCTTACTGCTAGCCCTTTGCATCTTCGCCGACATTGCTCCTAAGGGTTATCGCGTCTGGTTCTGGGACTAAAGACGAAAATGATCCTATCTCAAATTCGAGTCGGCCTTCCTCAAGAAATTGATACGGCATCGGGCACCATCATTACCGCCATAATGAAGTCAGAGGTGTCGGGTCCGGTAATGGTCACCGACAAAGGTCTTGAAGGTGATGGCTGGGGAAGCCCCAACGTTCATGGTACGCCGCAGCAAATTATTTGCGCGTACCCACAAGAAAACTACGCCTATTGGGAAAATTCGATACCAATGGACTTTGGATCCTTTGGCGAAAACATACTCTTAACCGACTGCGACGAACACACAGTCAGAATTGGTGATATCTGCGAAATAGGAGAAGTCGTTTTAGAGCTAACTTACCCACGCAAACCCTGCGCAACGCTCAACAAAGTCTGGAACAACAATGAGATTGTGAAGCTCATGTCAAAAACGGGCAAGACCGGATGGTATTACAAAGTTCTGCGCACGGGCACTATTGAAAAAGGCATGCCCGTGAAACACATCACGCAAGATCCAAGCCAGCCTACGGTATTCGAGGCTTGGATGAGCAATATAGAAAAATGAGCGCCAGGGCATTGCCAAAATACTTTCATGCTAAATATAGAACCAAGCGGATTCTAATATTTGTAATCCTACACTTTGCAGTGAGCATGTTTGCATTGTTTTGTGCTCTAGAAGGACTTGGCGCTATAGATGATCCATCGTATGAACCATCGTGGATGG
>JAQWRF010000014.1 GCA_029243845.1 Planctomycetota bacterium
GACTCATGGTGGCTATGCGATGACGCAAATTTATCCGGCATTGCTGAATGTGTGTGGCATCGATTTCGACTCATCCCGCAGCTTGCAAGCTCCAGATGTGTTGCAGACTCAAGTCGATTTCGCGCCAGTGCGGCGTGAGCACACTGAGAAGTATGTGCAAAAAATAGCTATTCGTCGGGGATCTTTGCATATGATTGCCGATCAGCGCGCCGGTGAAGTACGCATGTTTGACATTAGCGCCGACCCGCAAATGCAAGCACAGCTTGATATCATGCACCCAGAGTTTGAAGGAATGCTTGAGCTATTAGAATCTCGTACTTGGTGGCAGCAACGGTGAAAAGATACATCGTTGTGACTCTTCTGATATTGCTGCTGCCATTGTCATGGATTTTTGATGGCGCTGTACGATTACGCATTTGGATGTACCGCGTCAGATGTCTAAAATCACACCGTCCACCTTGGCCGACGTTGTCGATAGGTAACATTTCTGCAGGGGGCACTGGTAAGACCCCGTTATTGTTTAGCGCTCTTAATTGGTTCGCTGAGAATAGTGCCCAAGCCGCAGTTTTGTCGCGTGGATATGGTGGCGACGAAGGCGATATTTTGCGGCAGCGTTTCCCTCAGGTTAGTTTGATTGAGAACCCCGACCGAGTCGCCGGTATGCGCGATTTAAGCGAGAATCATACGCCAGAGGTTCTAGTTCTTGACGATGGCTTTCAGCATTTGCGTTTGCAGCGCGATATAGACATGGTGGTAGTTGATGCTACACACCCGTTCGGGCCTATGTTCCCGGCAGGATTGTTTCGTGAATCTGCGCGCGCTTTACGCCGCGCTGATTTAGTTGTAGTTACACGTGTTGACCTGGTAGATGAACAGCGTCGCGAAGCCATCCAAGCTGAAATTTCTAAAGTAAGAGTGGGTTTGACAGAGTTGCCACGCGTCGAAGCGAAAATGGTAGCCACTGATTTACGTCATGTGCTCAGCGGAGAGACTCATGATTTATCTATTCTTGATGGAGTTAATGCGAGTCTTGCGGCGGGCATTGGCAACCACCAGTCGTTTGCAGATTTATGCGAGTCTTTAGGAGTTCATATCGCAAGTTACCAGCGTCTAGCGGATCACCACCCATGGACTCGCGCCGATGTTATCGCTTTAGCCGATGCCGATATCGTGTTAGTTACTGAAAAAGATGGCGTTAAGTTGCGCGACATTGCCTCAGATAAGTTTTTCGAAGTTTGTGTCGATGTAGAATTTGTTACCGGGGCCGAGCATTTCGAGCAGAAGCTTTTTGATTTGCATTTGCCCGTTCGCGCTGCGCGCATTGAGCCATTATGGGAGGGCGTTTCAAATGTCGATTAGGCAATGGCCGCGTAGTATTCGTCAACGTTTTAAGCATCAACCTGGTGCGCTAGCTTGGTTGCTTTACTTGCCAGCAAGGCTGCTGATAAAACTATGCTCATTTCTGCCGTATGCTGTATTGCGTCCGCTCGCTTCTAATCTCGGATTGCTTGCATTGCTCTTCGCTCGCCGCCGTCGAGTTGGACGCCAACAACTTGCGTGCGCCTTTCCTGAAAAATCGGATAAAGAAATAGGTAGATTATTACGCGCTTCATGTAAGTCCATCGCGATGTCTGCTGTAGAGGCGATGATCCTTACGCGTCGCTATTACCCGCGATGGGAAAAGCATTTATTGTTTGCGGAAGGTGCGCGTGAAACACTCGAATCGTATCGCGGTAAAGGTGCTATTTTCGTGCAAGCTCACTTTGGGTCTTTTGAATTCGCCGGTGCCTTGCTGGGACCCTTAGGCTTAGAACCGGCGTTCCCCATGCGTTTGCCGAACAACTACTACATGGGGCGTGATTTAATCGCCACGCGCAAAGAGAATTGGGGTGTAGAAATTATTAATCGCCAGGGTGCTCTACGTAATTTGCTGCGCCGTTTGAAAGAGGGTAAAGCTGTGGTTATTGCGACCGACCAAAGCGCGCATCATAATCCTATTTTTGTGCCATGGTTTGGTAAGTTGGCGGCAACTGAGCGCGCTACGGCGTCCTTAGCCCTGAAAATGGGTGCACCAGTCATAACTTTGTGGGCTGTCCGTCATGCTACTAAGCCGATATGGACGATTGACTGCCAAGTCGTTCGCGAAGCCGCAGAAGTTCAAACAGTTAACGACGAAAACGTATATAATTTGTGTAGTGAAATCCACATTAGCCTCGAAGAGCAAATCAAATTAGCTCCTGAGCAGTATCTCTGGATTCACGATCGCTACCGCATTCGTCCTGATTCTGAACAAAACAATGACTGATTTAATTTCTGCAGTTCAACAACTTAGCAATCCGCGTATTGCTGTGGTTGGCGATTTTATGATTGACCGTTACATTTTTGGCGATGCCGAGCGTGTGAGTCCTGAGGCACCGGTGCCTGTGGTGCACGCGACTGCCGAGCAAGATCGTTTGGGCGGCGCAGGTAACGTGGCAGCAAACCTGGTTGGACTTGGCGCTCAAGTTTTATGCTGCGGCGTGCATGGTGCAGACCGTAGCGGCGAGCAATTGTGCGATTTGCTGAAGGAGCTTGGAGCGAACACTGACGCAATGCTCGAGTGCAGTGACCGTCCAACTATTCAGAAAATTCGAGTCATGGCACGCAATCAGCAAATGCTGCGGGTAGATCGCGAAGACACTTGTGCATTGTCTGCTGCAAGTGAGCAGCAGTTACAAGAGAAATTGTTCGCTGCCGACTGGGACGCCATTGTTTTGTCAGATTATGGCAAGGGTTGCTTGAGTCACGAGTTTACGCAGTCCCTTATTGCCGAAGCTCAACGTCGTGGTGTGCCATCACTGGTTGACCCGAAACATAAAAATTTGTCGCGCTACGCTAATGCAACCATGGTAACCCCAAACCGCAGCGAGGCTGAATGGTCGGCGGGTTGTCCGATGTCGAGTTTAGACACTGTTAAGCAGGAAGGAAGCAAACTATGCGTCGACGCGCAATTGCAATCGCTACTCATTACTTTGGGCGCCGAAGGCATGTACTTGCTTGACGCAGATGGCTCGGCGACACATATCCCAACATTCGCGCGTCAGGTTTATGACGTCACGGGTGCCGGCGATACCGTTATTAGTGCTTTAGCGATTAGTTTGGCCAGTGGTTACGATTCGATTACTGCCATGCACTTAGCCAATGCTGCCGCTGGCATTGCTGTTTCTAAAGTAGGTACCACGATGGTTGGACGCGAAGAACTGTTGCGTTATTTGCGGTCGTCTACGCCGGCTGGAAAGGTTGTCGCTGAAACCGACGAACAACTTCTAGCAATCACTGAACACTTCCGTTTAGAAGGACGCAAAATAGTATTCACCAACGGCTGCTTTGATATTTTGCACGCCGGGCATGTGCGTTATCTGCGCGCTGCTCGCGGTTTAGGTGACGTTTTGGTGTTGGGCTTAAATGACGACGACTCAGTGTCGCGATTGAAGGGGGCGGATCGCCCATACAACAAATTAGAAGACCGCGCCGAAGTGTTGGCGGCTTTAGAGTTCATTGATTTGGTGGTTCCATTTGCTGACGATACTCCTGAGAGTTTAGTGCAAAAAATATGTCCCGATGTATTGGTCAAGGGTGCCGATTATAAAGACAAAGGTGTCGCTGGTGCCGAGTTCGTTAAGAAGAACGGTGGCGAAGTAGAATTTATTGACATCCTTCCCGGACGCAGCACTACAGGAATTGCCGAGCGCATCCGCGAGTCTAATTAGTGGTAGCTATGCCTAAGCGCTTGTGGCTGGTAGGTGCTGTGGCTGGCGTTGTCTCAGGTATGCTGGGTGTTGGCGGAGGTTTGGTGATTGGCCCGGCTTTAATTCTACTCGGCATGCCCTTGCGCCGCGCGGCCGGAACGGCATTGGCGCTTATTCCGTTTATCGCTGCTGCAGCGGTGATTGCTGAAGTTCTGCTAGAGCCACAAAATATATATCCGGGATTGGCAAGTGCCGTGTTCCTCGGGGGTATTGTTGGCGTAAAGCTCGGTGCTATTATTGACAAAGCAATTAGCTCCTCACTGTTGCACCATTTATTTTTGTTGCTGTTGGTCGTTGCTGCCGCAAGAAATATTTATGCGGGTCTTGCTCCACCTTCACTAGCACTGGCGCCACAGCTAGTTGAGTTATATGCACAATATTATTTTTACGCCGCTATCTTCGGAGTCTTTGCCGGAGTTTGCGCCACCTTGTTTGGCGTTGGTGGCGGGGTGGTCGTGGTGCCGGCGTTAATCATCGCTGTCGACGGCATTAGCTTTCAAGCAGCTTCGGCAATCTCACTGCTGGCGATGGTTCCTACTGCAGCAATGGCAGTCCGTAATGCATACAAACAGCAGCGCATCGACGTGGTTTTGGCCAAATCATTAGCCATAGTTTGTTTGCCCGCCGCAGTGGTTGGCGTTGCTCTGCGCAATTATTCTTTAGATCACAGTCAGCTGCAATTATGCTTTGCTGTATTTTTGATCTACGTTGCTTTTCGCATATTGCGTCGCGGACCAACGCCCGGAACATAAATTTTAACGCGATTGCGTCCGGCATCTTTTGCCCAGTAAAGAGCTTGATCAGCCTGGTCTAGAAGCGCGTCACAGTCTTCACGGTTCGCGCCATCGACGGCCGCAACTCCGATGCTCGCGCTTAAGCGAATCACCTTTCCGTTATCGCCTTTGATGCGCAGCGATTCAAGGTGATGCCGGCAGCGTTCCGCTACTTCAGCACTTTGAATAATGTCAGCGCCGGGTAGTACGGCTAAGAATTCTTCTCCGCCCCAACGACCCACATAATCCCCAGAGCGAAGACTATTGGTTAAACATTGCGCTACCGTTTGTAGGGCTGCATCGCCAACTCGGTGTCCGTGGCTGTCATTAATCTTCTTGAAAAAGTCGATGTCAATCACTAAAGCAGAAAGTGGACGTTGCTCGCGATGCATGCGCTCATAATCCATTTGTAAATTCTGCCACATCGCGCGTCGGTTGCGCAATTGAGTGAGATAGTCGGTGCAGGCCAGTTCGTCGGCTTCTTGTTTTTTACGGTGTAGTTCCATTTGTAATTGGACGATACGTGCCGCATTTGCAAGTCGGGATTGCAATACCAGTGGGTCAAAGGGTTTGGTTACAAAGTCGTTAGCTCCAGCCTTCAGTGCCAGGGCCAAGTCTTCGCTCGATCCACGTGAAGTTAAAAGAATGATGAAGCTCGTAAGCTCACCACTCTCCTCTTCCTCGCGAATGGCGGCACATAATTCTGGGCCGCTCATGGCAGGCATCATCCAGTCCGTGATAACTACGTCAAAAGTCTCGCCCTTAAAGGCTGCGAGCGCGTCGAAGCCATTGGTAGTAGTAGTGACAGTGTGTTGCCACTGCTCGAGTTGCTGGGCTAGTACGCTAGTACTAACCGGGTCGTCGTCGGCTATTAAGATTCTCATGTTATTGTTCATGGGTATTGCTGTTACAGCTTTATCGGCTAGGCGTGCCAAATAACTGAAGGAAGAAGTTATCCTTGTACCCATGAATTTGGTCCTCGCTTCTTTTTGTCTGATTTTCGCCCAATCAGCACCCGAATTAACCCTTCCGCGGCACCCTTCGCTGTCCCCAAATGCTACACAAGTGGCTTTTAGCCACCAGGGCGATATTTGGGTGGCAAATGTGAGTGACGGGCGTGCGCAACGTCTTACTGCGCATGATGCTTACGACGCTCGACCAATGTGGTCCCCAGACGGCAAGACTTTAGCCTTTGCTTCGAATCGTCACTCTAACTGGGATATTTTCTCCATTCCGGCGGTAGGAGGTCAGCCACAGCGCATGACTTGGCACTCTGATGGCGAAAAATTGCATGGCTGGATTGACAATGAACGCGTGCTTATTGGCGCGCAGCGTGACCGCCGCTACTCACGTCGCGACAATGGTGCGTGGGTTGCTTATGTAGATGGTCGCACGCCAACCATTCTTGGCGATTGGGCAATGAAAAACCCAGAGCTCAGTGCTGACGGCACTTTGATGATTTACGAACGCGGCCATGGCGATCAAAGCCGCCGTGCGTACCGCGGCCCAGCTTCTAGTGCTTTATGGTCTTATAGCTTCACGGCTGATAAGCATACCGAATTAACAGTTTTTGACGGCAATGATTTGCAGCCAGCTTCAGGTCCAAATGCTAAGTGGCTGTACTTTTTGTCTGATCGCAGTTGCAATGGCAACGAAGAAGGCCGCGATTTGGGTTTGTGGCGTATGCCGATTGGCGGCGGCGAACCTGGTTTGGTCGTTCATCCGGGCGGGCGTTCTTTGCGTAATATGACGGTGGCAGCCAATAAAGAAGTAGCGATTGCCGAAATAGCAATGGGGTTATCTCTAATCGATTTGCAAACCGGAGAAATGACTGAGTTAAAAGTTTATGGCAGCATCGATAGTTCAATGCCGCGCTTTGCTGACGAAACAATCAGCGGTGGCGTGAACGAGTATGAGATTTCTTCTGATGGAGAAACCGTGGCTTTCATTGCAGAGGGCGATTTGTTTGTAATGCGTAATCACGACGACATCAAGCGTGCAGTCCGTCTTACGAGTCATGCAGCAGCAGAATCAAACCCTATTTTCACCAACGATGATAAAACTTTGATGTTCGTTAGCGAGCGCGATGGTAACGGAGAAGTTTATAAAATAGAGATAGGCGACGAGCAAGAGTTTTATCTGCAGCAAGACGTGCAGCCGGTGCGTATTACAGAAACCGCAGCCGATGAGTCTTCGCTAGCCTTGTCGCCGGATGGCAAGACGATGGCGTGGGTAGAGGGCCTAGGCAAATTTGTCGTTGGCGACCCCGATACATTAGCAGTTGCGCAAGTGATTTGTGATGGCTTCGAGGCACCTAGCTTCGATTGGTCACCCGATTCCCGCTGGATTGCTTACTCGGTGTCTGATGATAATTTCAATGCTGACGTGTTTGTGATTAATGTGCATGAGGGTGATGCGTCACCAGTGAATATTAGCCAGCATCCAGATGATGATACTTCGCCTGTTTGGTCACCTGATGGGCGCAAGATTTTGTTCACTTCGCGTCGCATGATGCTTGACGAGACCGATGTCTGGGTGGCGTTTTTGCTCGCTGAAGATGAGCAGCGCACTGAGCGTGAACGCCTCGAGGCCACCGAGCGTAAAGTAGAATCCGATAAAGAAGCCACGAAAGCGCAAGAGAAGCAAGATAAACTCGATGCCATTATTACTGGCGTCTTTAAGGGCGAAAGCGCTTCATTGGATCTACGCCTGCGCGGTGAGTCGCTTATAGGTTTGTACATTATCGGTGAAACCGAAATCGAACTTACTAAGGCAACATGGGATGCCGAAAGCAAAACGCTAACGTACTTCGTTTCCGAGCAGGCTGAAACCGAGTATGCTTTAGTTCTTGAAGGAGACAGCCTTAGCAATGACACTCTAAGCTTTGAGCGTGGTGACGACAAGTCGCAATTACCTGAAGAGGTGATCGAACCAGATAGCTTAGTACGCATCGATTTTGATGGCCTGCCGTCGCGCATGAAAAAGCTGACGCGGCGTGAGGGTAATGAGTCTGCAGCGGGTTGGGCGGGCGACTCCGAGAAATTTTACTTTAATGCGCGTCTTGGTACGCGCTTGACGAGTGGCACTACAGCAGAGACCGGTTTCTTTAGCAGTAATATCTACAAGCTAAAAGATGAAAATGTAGATAGCGATAATATTTACGGCTTGTTGCATCATGATGAAAAGATTTACTGCGTAAAGAAAGGCCAGATATATAACGCAGTTGATGGCGGGGACAAGCTTGCGTTTAGCGTGACATTCCGCCAAGATCGTATGGCAGTGCGCGAGGCAGTTGTGCAACAAGCATGGGCTTTGCTGGATCGTACGTTCTACGACCCAGAATTCCATGGTCACGATTGGCGTGCTTCTTTAGAGAAGTGGAAACCAGCAGCAATGTTAGCGTCCACTAGTGAAGACTATGGCGAAATGGTCAACTGGATGCTAGGCGAAATGAATGCCTCGCACATGGGATACTACTCCTTTGGTAATTCAGCTGCGAAAGAAACCGATAACCCGACGATGGGTTTATTGGGTGTGCTGTGGGACGAAAGTCACCAAGGCGCCGGACGCCGTGTTAAGGAAGTGGTCGCCGAGACCCCAGCAGCCCGTAGTGATTCTTTGTTGGCAGCCGGCGAGGTGGTGATGTCGGTCAATGGTATTAATTATCAACCCGGAAACAACTGGGCGCGATTGATGACGGCAACCGCGGGCCAGGAGACTTACCTGACTGTGCAAAATGAAAAGGGTGATTCGCGCCAGGTAACGATTCGCCCCGTCTCTTCGATTAACACCGCGCTTTACCATCGTTATGAAGCAAGGATGCGTGCGCGAGTGGAGGAGAAATCTAGCAACCGTTTGGGTTACATCCATATCCAGTCGATGAGCACGGAGCCTCTACTCGAATTTCAGCGCAAACTATTTGCAGCGGGCGATGGCAAAGATTGTTTGCTGATTGATGTCCGAGAAAACGGCGGTGGTTGGACGACCGATATGCTGCTAACTATGCTGACAACTCGCGATCATGCTTTCACAATACCTCGCGGTGGCGGCGTAGGCTACCCGCAAGGACGTCGCGTTTTCGCTACCTGGAATAAACCGGTTGTCGTTCTATGCAACGAAAATTCTTACTCTAACGCTGAAATTTTCTCATGGTCGATTAAAACATTGGGTCGCGGCCCAGTCGTGGGTAAGAAAACGTATGGTGCCGTCATCTCAACCGGTGGCGCAACTATGCTCGACGGCAGTTTCGTGAGAATGCCGTTTAGGGGGTGGTATGTAAACGACGAGAATAAAACCAACATGGAATTAAACGGCTGTCCTCCTGATTATCCTGTAGAAAACCTTCCTGCGGAATACGCTAAGGGGCAAGATAGCCAAATAGATAAAGCTATTGAGGTGGGACTCGGCCTGATAAATTGATATGATGTCGATTATGAAATTATTCTTACTCTTACAGCAA
>JAQWRF010000022.1 GCA_029243845.1 Planctomycetota bacterium
TTTCTTTAGCACCTCACCATCACTAAGGTTCACTTCAAACTCGCTCAAACCAATTTCAGGATGACGCACCATGATGCGTCCCGGGCCTGTGGGTAAGCCTTTTAGTTGAGCTACGCCTTTTGCATTGGTGCCCATCAATGAGATGATATTCATGGGTTGGCCATTTGCGTCGAGGTAATGCATGTTGACGCCCGCGAGTAGCTCACCCGCTTGATTACTCACTTGAACTTTTACCGTCGCGCCCTCGCTCAATGAAACATCGACACGCTCAACGCCCATGCCGTCGCGCACACTAATCGGACTCACTATTTGTGACCCCAGGCCGTTGTCTTGAGGAGAAATGAATGGCGCAGCTGCTGTGCCAACGCTCACCATATATTCGCCATCATTTAAGCTTGGAAACTTAGCGACACCTTCGGCATTTGTTAGACCAAAATCTCCGCCGCTGATGTTGCTGCCATTTAGAGGCCGTACTGCAACCGGGACTTGCGCTAAAGCGCGCTGGTCGGAATGGGCTGTAACGTGAACTTCTAGCCCTGCGTTGGGCAATTCAATGTCGTGTTGCACTTCGCCGCCACTAGTTATTTCCAGGCTACCATAGAATGCCGAATTACCGTTTAGTCCGGAGTTGACGTTAACGACAACAATGAAATCGCCAAGTGGCATTTCGCTAATAGTGTATAGACCTTCTTTGTCTGTTGATGCAGCCTTAGCGCCTGAGTCGGTAATGATGGAAACCCGCGCGCCATCAATGACTTCACCCGCGCGACTGATGACACCACTTAGGGTAGCAGTCTCTTGCATCCCGCCTAAAGTAACCTCAGTCACTTCGTCATCAATTAATTCGACGAACTTGAATAGTGCAGCACCTTCTTTTTCTGTCACCACTTGGTAAGTTCCCGGACTAACATTCGTGAAAGTTGCCATGCCGGAATCGTCGCTGCGAGCTCTAACAATATTTGTTGGGTTGACAGCTCCAATAGCAGCATTTGAACTTGGAACATCTTCGCCGTCAAGCACGGTGACTATTAGTGTTGCGCCGTGAGTGAGTACCACTACCAAATCGTTCACATCTCCTTCGGCAACAGAGAAAGGCCCGGTGACCTTGCGTGCATAGCCATTGGCAGTGGTGATTAGGTAATACTGGTCAGGAGCGATGCCCTCGAAATGAAAGCCTCCAGCTTCGTCTGCTGCGATGCGCAGCGGCTGGTCGTCACGACTAGCGGATTCCATGTTGAAATCTTTGGCATGGCTTAGGGCAATCATCGTGTCGTCGCACGGCTTGCCATCGGCATTCAGCACAGTTCCGCTAAGGTTGACGCCATGTGTAAGTGTCACCTCATGCTGCAGCGTTTCACCTATAGTCTTATCACTCAAATCAATGTCTATTTGTCGTTGTGCGAAGCCATCGGCCTGTACTGAAATAGTAAGCACGTCCCCTGGTAAAGATTTGATGTGCACGATGCCATCGTTGTTGCCCTCAAATTTTGGAATACGATTGCTGCGCTGAATCACAACCTTGGCTAACCTCGAATTCGGTCGCCATTGAGCTACAGCACCAGAAATCTTCTCGCCACCCGGATTGCTTACAATCAATTCAAGATGTACTCCTTCATTAATAGAAATAGTATCGATAATAGTTTCAGCAGAGTTCTCGAGTTTTACAGCGTGATCAGTTTTAAATGGTCGGTAATCAGCATGGCTCACCAGCAAGTTAAAGCTGGCGAGCTTTAGATTGGTCATCACGTATTCACCGTTTTCGTCAGTGACAGCCTTGTCGCTTTCCCAGGTAGGTATGTTGCCGTAGTTGAAGAAGTCGGCTAAGGCCAAGGCGTATAGGGAATCGTCCACCACGTCTTCAAGTGCAGCAACTATAGCTCCAGCAACCGCTTGACCATTGGCATTGACAATC
>JAQWRF010000028.1 GCA_029243845.1 Planctomycetota bacterium
GGCGATCGCAATCGACTACGTGACATCATCACCCTACTGTTTATGATTGCACTAGCGGATGGCGAGCTGCATCCACGGGAAAAAACGCTTATTGGCCAAATTGCGCAGGCTATGGGGCTAAACATGCATGATGTCGAAAACTGTGAAGCGACATATAGAGCCACCCGAGGAGGCGGGTCTTCTACATCTATAAGTGATGCTTATAAAGTATTAGGCGTCAATCAAAACTCTAGTGATGCTGAAGTTAAAAGTGCGCACCGCAAATTAGTACGTGAGTATCACCCAGACGTACTAGCGTCTAAAGGATTGCCAGAAGATTTCCTAGAGTATGCGCAACAAAAAATGGTTGCCATCAATGACGCCTGGGACGTGATTAAAGAAAAGCGCGGTATGTAATTCGGTTTACAGAACCGTAAACGGCAAGCGATTCGTTTCGGTACCCCACAAGAGGCCGTCTTTCATAAACACTTCGCTGCTACCTGACCCGGTGATTAACGGCACCGCTGAGGCTATGACTGTAATCCGTCCAAGCAGTGGGACTCTAATCGACCTACTCCGCAAAACAGGAGAAAACCCAACGCCGACGAAAACGAAATTGTCTGGCTGAAGATTAGCACCTATTAGGAGAAATGGGGACAGCGGAGCGCCTTCGGCTGGAAACGCGAACCACAGCTCGCCAGGATTAGACAAAGTCTGAGGGAAATCAGTAGAAGCTACCTCTCCACCAATAGGAGCAAAAAGTAGTACCGCCGCGAGTGCCAAATTCTTCATTTAGAAACTATATCATATACAGCGCAATGCCCGCCTACGACTTAGTGTTTTTTGACTGTGACTCAACCTTGTCTTCCATAGAAGGCATCGATGAATTAGCCAGCCGCGCCGGTGTTGACGTAAGCGAGCTAACCAACGCCGCTATGGACGGCCGCCTGCCGATGGAAGACGTTTATCGCAAGCGTCTCGAGATGATTAATCCGACACCTAAAGATTTTGAATGGTTAAGTAGGCTGTATATTTTGACTGCTATCAAAGACGCAAAATCGGTTATTGCAAAGCTGCATGCCTGTAAAGTTGATGTGCATATTATTTCCGGAGGCCTTCTGCCCAGTATTCTGGCCTTTGCGCACCACCTTGGGATTGCTCCAGAGAGAGTGCATGCGGTCCCCTACGATTGCGACAATCCCGAACCAAGCTATGTTCACCCTCTAGCCAATAACGGTGGCAAGCCCGCAGTGGCAGAATCGGTAGGTGAAAAGTTGGGTGTACCGCGCGAGCGCCGCTTACTCATCGGCGATGGTGTTTCCGATCTTGAGGCTAGCAGCGTTGTTGGCCAGTTCGTTGGCTTCGGCGGAATCATCGAGCGAGATGCCGTGAAATCAGCTGCAACACAATATATTGCGGATCCCCTACTAGAACCTCTACTAGATATGGTTTTACAATAACGACCAATGAAGCTGTTCATCCCAGGCCCCACCCAAGTTGCTCCTGAAATATTAGCCGAAATGGCCAAGCCCGCCATCGGCCACCGCACCGCTGAATGCGCGCGCTTATGGCGAGAATCGCGCGATGGTTTGCAAAAATTAATGCATACCAAAAACGAAGTGATGATTCTTACCGCGCCGGCCTCTGCATTTATGGAAGCGGCCATTCGCAACACCGTTAAAGAAAAATCACTGCACTTAATCTGTGGTGCGTTTTCCAAGAGATGGTTCGACATCGCCAAGTCAACTGGTGTTGACGCAATAGCCGTCGAGAAAAAAACCGGCCAAGGTTTTAGCGCGGATGATTTGCGCAGCGCCCTCAATGAATGCGGCACTGTTGATGCAGTAACTGTTGTGCATAACGAAACTTCAACTGGGGTCACTAACCCTGTTCAAGACTACGCCGAGGTACTAAAAGATTTCCCTGATACTTTGTTGTTAGTTGATACGGTTTCATCGATGTCCGGCATGCCGGTCTATGTTGACAAATGGGGTATCGATGTTTGCTTGTTCGGAGTGCAAAAATGCATGGCCCTACCTGCCGGCGTCGCGATCGCATCTGCCTCGCCGCGCGCACTTGAACGCGCAGCGACTATTGAATACCGCGGGTGGTTCTTAGATTTTTTACGCTTGGCAAAGTCAAATGAGAAAGAGCAATCACCGACTACCCCGAGTACGGCGCACCTTTACGCACTAACCGCTCAGCTTAAGCGCATCTTCAGTGAAGGCATTGAGGCGCGTTGGAAACGTCATTATGAGATGGCGGCCTATGTTCGTAACTGGGCGAAAAGTCACGGCTACGAAATGTTCCCAGATGCCGGTTACTGTTCTGACACGGTCTCTTGCATAGCTCGCGGAACGGGTCCTGATTTTGTACCTGTGCTTGATGCGCTAAAAGAGGAAGGCGTTCTTGTTTCAAATGGCTACGGTGATTTGAAAGGAAAAACTTTCAGAATAGGACACCTCGGCGAGCATACTCTTGACGACATGCGTCAACTCACCGAACAATTTGACTCGATACTCGAACCCGTCCTTAACTAAATGGCAACGGTCTTCATCGCAGACAAAGTCGCCGACGACTGCGTCGCCATGCTGCAGCAGTCTGGCTTTAATGTAATCAACAAGCCAGGACTCGAGGTTTCCGAAAAATTAGATATCCTCGCTAGCGCCGACGCCCTTATCGTGCGTTCGGCGACGAAAGTAAACGCGGAAATGTTTGCTGCTGCGCCAAACCTAAAAGTTGTCGGGCGTGCAGGGACTGGTGTCGACAACATTGATTTAGAAGCAGCCAACGCAAGCGGTGTTTGGGTAATGAATGCGCCAGGTCAAAACACTTTGGCCGCTGCCGAACATGCCTTCGCTTTGATGATGACCATGTGCCGTAACATCCCAGCTGCTGACTCGCGCATGCGCTCGGGCGATTGGAGTAAAGGCGGATTGATGGGGACTGAGCTTGACGGCAAGACATTAGGCCTAGTAGGCCTCGGGCGGATTGGCCGCGAAGTGGCTAAGCGCGCTGCCGCATTCAACATGCGAGTCATCGGATTCGATCCGTTTTTGTCAGCGCAAGATGCTGGCCAATGGGATATTGAGAAATGCGAACTGAGCGATGTGTGGGCGCAAGCCGATATCATCAGCTTGCATGCACCGATGACTCCTGAAACTAAGCATGTGCTTAATGCAGCAAGTTTTGCACAATGCAAAAACGGTGTGCGCATCGTAAATTGCGCGCGCGGTGGCTTAATCGACGACAACTCATTAGTTGACGCGCTTGAAACCGGCAAAGTCGCGGGCGCGGCGCTCGACGTATTCGAAGTAGAGCCCCTACCGGCAGATCATGCCTTCTTGACGAATCAAAATGTAATTGTTACGCCGCACCTCGGCGCATCAACATTCGAATCGCAAGTTAAGGTGGCGACGGCAATCGCACGACAGTTTGATGCCTTCTTTAATCACGACGACATTCAGTGCGCGGTTAATGAACCTGTCGTGAATGGCAAAACAGCGCCTTCTGTTTAGAGCTGTATATCTTTACTCACTCTGCATTGCAGGTGTAACTGCAAACTTTTGCGTCGAGCAATCGCTGCAGTAATGTATTGCCAAGTGCGGTAGCTGGAGTCGTAAAGCCAATCGCTTGTGACTCGTTAGCAACCAAGGCGAGGCCAGTATGAATGAGACACCTGACAGTAACGGTGTTGCCGGGGTCGCCGGGCCATGTAAACGTTAGACGCAGTGGATTGCTGCAATCATCTTCAAGAAAAGTATGCTTGACGAATCCGTTTGCAATAATTTTTGCTGATGGGCCTTCCCCTGGTTTCGGACCTAATTTGCGAAGCACACTGCGGCCGACCGAACAACTCATCAGCCAGCCCATGAGCCCAAAGTAACCCCTGACTAAGTGAGCAACAAGTTTGTTTGGAGTCAAAAGATGCTCGTGATAATCGACATTACAATCTAATGAAACCACCCTCTCATTGATTGGGGCCATCACGAAATCCGTTGCGTATTTATTTAACGCTGCAACTTTAAATACACCCGGGCGCATGGGCTTAGGTACAACAATTTTGTCTTCAGCTAGCTTTAGCCCTGAAGCTAAAGTTCCGCCATTTAGCCCGCCGCGCATGGAATAGTAGCCGCCAAAGGACTTGATGGTGCGCCCGTCGAGCGCAATGCGCTTCAAAAATTCTTGCGCGCCGAGTGAGGCCGGCACTGAATCAAAGCCGCTTGATGGAATGAGAGTGACTTCATTCGCCAAGGCGTCGGCGCCATACTTAGTGGTCATTTCTTCAATCCAATGGGACTCGCCAGTCAAGTCTGCGTAATGGCATTTATTTTTCACGCATGCAGCCACCAATTTTTCTCCGAAGCTTGCGAACGGCCCTGCGCACGACAAGACGACGCTGCAGTTTTTGGTTAATTCATCTAGCTGCGGTTCGCTAAAAGCATCTGCAATCAAAAACTCGCAATTAAACTCTGTAGCGAGAGCTGATAAACGTTTGCTATTACGGCCGCTTATCGCCCAGCGAAGATTGGGCGGTGCAATATTAGATAGTTCGCGGACGGCGAGGCGCCCAGTAAAGCCCGTTGCGCCATGAATTATTAAATCAAATTGCCTAATTTTTCTCACGTCCTTAGTGTAACACGTTAGGATAGGTGGCATGAAATTAAACTCCATCACTTTGAGTTTTGTCGCCACTTTAGCACTATCTTCATTGATCTTTGCGCAAGACGACAACCAAGCTAAATACGATAAAAAAATAAAGGCTGGCTGGATTAAAGCAGGCGGCTGGGAATTAGACCACGGCAAAGCAATGGACGCCGCCAAGTCTGAGGGCAAGTACATCTTGGCGTACTTCTCTCGTTCATATGCACCATGACCGCCTTGTGCAAGTCTTGAGAGCGGTCTGCTCTCAAGCGAAGAATTTGCAGAATGGGGCGAAAGTGTTTCCCTATGGTACAACATGACAACAAAAATAGAGGGTCACCCCTCTGACGCTTTAGCGCGGCGATATGGGATACGTAGCTTCCCTACACTGATGATTCTTGATGCCTCTGGCAAAAAAGTGGCCACTCCAGCCGGGCGCAGTATTGAGGCATTCGATAACTCGCTGAACAACCTTCGCCAGCTAGATAGCTTGCGTGAGCGTGAATCAAACGGAGAAAAAGGCCTTGGTGCTTCAATCCTGCTAGCCGAATTGCGCCTAGGATCGATTGACTTCGAAGAAGGCTCAAAACGTCGCAGTGGCTTAAAGATTGTCAAAACAAGAAAATTTGATAAAGCGCAGTGGGAGTCCGATCTTGCAGAGATAGATGAGATGCTGTTTAACCTCGAGCTGGCCGAGCTATTCCAAAACACTGGTCGTGATGAAGAGAGCCAAGCAGCTCTAGCTGAAGAGTTGTACGCCATGGCAAAGAACGGCAAGTTCGCAAGTGGCAATATGGCCGCTCGCTACTGGAGCGTGGTTATGGATGCCGCCAAGGATAATAAAGATAAAAAAATCTTTGGGCAAGGTTACGGAATTCTTTACGAAATGTACAAGGACAACCCGCGCGCTAAAGAGTATCTAGCCGGCATGAAAACCGAGCTTGATGCTATGAAGTAAGAGCAATTACTTATCTTGTTAACGGGGCACCTTAACACCGTGCCTCGTCATGCAGTCCACTGCCTCGTCATATCCTGCGTCAACGTGACGCACAACACCCATTCCTGGGTCGTTAGTAAGTAATGCTTCAATACGCTTGTCGGTTTCTGGGGTGCCATCGCAACAAATGACCTGGCCAGAGTGTTGCGAGTAACCGATACCCACTCCACCGCCGTGGTGCATGCTCACCCAACTTGCTCCACTTGCAACAGCCAGCATACCATTAAGTAACGGCCAATCAGCGATGGCGTCTGAGCCATCTTTCATAGCTTCGGTTTCGCGGTTAGGACTTGCGACCGAACCACAATCTAAGTGGTCGCGGCCAAGCACGATTGGCGCTGATAGCTCACCATCGCGAACCATTCGATTAAATTCGAGTCCGGCAACGTGACGCTCGCCATAACCCAACCAACAAATACGACTAGGCAAACCTTGGAAGGCGACACGTTCGCGCGCCATCTTTAACCAACGATGCAAGTGTGCTTTCTCTGGGAACAAGCGCATCAGCGCAGCGTCGGTTTTATAAATATCTTCTGGATCTCCACTAAGCGCTGCCCAACGGAACGGCCCTTGCCCTTCGCAGAATAGTGGGCGAATATAAGCCGGCACGAAGCCGGGAAAGTCAAACGCATTTTCGACACCTGCTTCTTCGTTAGCGAAAGCTCGCAAGTTGTTGCCATAGTCAAAAGTTTCGGCACCGCGTTTTTGCAGCTCTAACATTTGCTCAACATGGCGACCCATCGTTCGGAACGACTGCTTTTGATATTCGCCGGCATCATTGACACGCAATGCCTCAGCGTCGGCAAGTGACATGCCGTCTGGAACATAACCACCAAGGGGGTCATGCGCTGAAGTTTGGTCCGTCAAAATATCAGGAGTAATCTCGCGATCGATTAATGCTTGCAACAACTCGGTGGCGTTACAGCAAACACCAATACTTACCGCCTCGCCGTTTGCCTTAGCTTCTAAAGCGCGGGCAATCGCTGCATCCATACTCTCGGCGCATTCGTCAAGGTAACGGGTGCGCAATCTCATATCGATGCGCGCCTGCTCTACATCCGCAATCAAACACGCACCTTCGTTCATCGTAACTGCCAAAGGCTGCGCGCCACCCATGCCACCAAGCCCAGCGGTAACCGTCAAAGTGCCTTTCAAAGAATCGAGGCCGCGCTGCTTTGCAAGTGCCACTAAAGTCTCGTAAGTACCCTGCAGAATGCCTTGGGTTCCAATGTAGATCCATGAACCCGCCGTCATCTGACCGTACATCATTAATCCTTTATCTTCAAGATCGCGGAAGGTCTCCCAGTTGGCCCACTTGCCGACTAGGTTTGAATTTGCGATCAACACCTTTGGAGCGTGCGCGTGCGTTCTAAAAACCGCAACGGGTTTACCGCTTTGCACCAACATCGTCTCGTCAATTTCTAACTCTTGCAAAGTCTTTACTATAGCTTCGGCTGCTGGCCAGTTGCGGGCAGCTTTGCCTGTCCCACCGTAAACCACTAAATCTTCCGGGCGCTCGGCAACTTCTGCATCGAGATTGTTCAAAAACATGCGCAGCGCGGCTTCAGCATGCCAATCCTTGCAGTAAAGCTTAGTTCCGGTCGGAGCTTTTTGCGCTCCAGGAGAAATTGTTAGGCGCTTATGGGGTATCATGGTGTAATATTGTAAAACCACCAATATGGTTTGGGGGTTGAATAGCCATGCTCATTTCGCTGCTCCTCTCAGCCTTAGCCGCCCCCCAACAGGACGGCTTGATTCTTGTCGGTCCTAGCTCAAGCACCGATACTTTCTTGCTAGACAACAGCGGTGTAAAATCTCACACTTGGACTACATCAACATATCAACCTGGCCAAGCTAGTTATCTGACTGAGTCCGGGCATCTTATTCGCACGGTACGCGTTTCAGGATTAGCCGCTTCGACGATTGGCGGCTCTGGTGGCGGAGTCGAAATTTACAATTACGACGACGTGCTGATTAGCGATTTCTTTTATGCGAGTGACGACCATCTACTGCATCACGATATTGCCGTAATGCCTAACGGCAATATCCTTATGATTGCATGGGAGAAAATTCTTGATATTGACGTAATTGCCGCCGGACGCGACGCCGGGATAACCGGTCCATTCATGTGGTCTGAGTCTATTCTTGAAGTCGACATGACAACGGGCAGCATCGTTTGGCAATGGCACGCAATCGACCACATGGTGCAAGACCGAGATGCAAGCAAGCCGAACTATGGGGTCATTGCCGACAACCAAACTCGCCTCGATATTAATCAGCCAACTAACCGCCCGGGTAATAATGATTGGCTGCACTTCAACGCTATTGATTACAATGCCCACCTCGATCAAATTGCTATAAGCAGCCGCGTACTCAGCGAAATTTTTATCATCGATCACAACACTACAACCGCGCAAGCCGCAGGTGTTGACGGAGACTTTTTATATCGCTGGGGTAATCCAGAAAACTACGACCGCGGCACCCCTGCCGATCGCATGCTTCAAAGTCAGCACGACATCCAGTGGGTCGCCGACGACTGCCCGGGCGCTGGCAACTTAATTGTTTTCAATAATGGTAGTCCCGGACCGTCAGCAGCATCAACAATTGATGAGTTCACGCCGCCGCTAGATCCGGCAACGGGTACCTACGCAATCGGTTTAACTGGGGCATATGGGCCAACATCTCTTGCATGGACCTATGACCCAACGCCGTCCTTTTTTGGCAGCCACACTTCAGGATGCCAGCGCCAGCCGAATGGTAACACCTTGATTTGCAACGGTCCGGCCGGAGAATTGTTCGAAGTCGACCCTGCCGGGAATACCGTCTTTAACTGGGCTTACTCCACCACCTCAAATCCTGGCATTTTCAAAGTTCGTCGCTATCAAACCTCTTTGTTTCAAGATGAAGACATTTTTCATGCCAACACTGGGGGTACCGTTGATTTCGACCTCGCCGCTGGGAGCATGAATGCCGGTCGCCGCTATGTGATGGTTGGCACGATGTCGGGCACTTCTCCTGGAACAACTATCGGTGGGCTAAATATTCCGATTAATGCTGATGCCTTTACGAGCATCACTCGATCTGCGGCTTACTCTAGTTTTTTTCTAGACTTCCAGGGTAATCTAGACTTGCTTGGAAATGCTACTGCGCGGATGGTCACCGGCCCAATCCCGTCATCATTTGTGGGACGCACCATGCATTTTGCATACGTACTCCTTTCGCCGCTCGATTATTCGTCTAACGCAACGGGAGTAGAAATCGTATTCTAGCCCACTGTGATAAAGCTCACCTCACTTTCAATCATTTTGGCGCTCGGCTCTTGTACCTCTGCGCCAACCACCGAACTCAATACTTGGGGCAGCATGAAGACTGTGCTTGCTCAAGGCAAAACAGCAGCGCGAATCGCGCTGGCGGATGCGATCACGCCACATTCTGTTGGTATCGGCGCACTTGCGGGCCTTGAAGGCGAACTCACCATCCTAGATGGCGTAATTCACGCAGCGCGCGTAACTCCCAACTACGCCCTCACTTCTACAAAACTTACCGGTAGCCAAACCGACGACAGTGCAACGTTGTTGGCCATCTGCGAAGTGGCAGAATGGGAAACCGTCTTGCTTGGCGAAGTGTCTAGTTTGAGCGCACTCGAAACAATTGTCGCCGCTGAGCTCATTGATCGTGGCTTCGACATGACGCGGCCCGTACCGTTTAAGGTCGAGGCAACGTTCTCCGAAATTTCGATTCACGTGCTAAATAATTCATGCCCAATTGCAAACCCTGACGGCCCAGAACCTTGGCGTGGCAACTTCAATACTAAAAATGGCCACCTAGTCGGTCTTTATGCGGTAGGCTTCGGAGGCGAGCTCACTCACCATGGGTCAGATTCGCACATCCACGCCATCGTTCTCGACGGCGATGTAGTTAATTCATCAGGCCATGCCGAATCATTTGCACTCGAGCCAGGTTCTATCCTCTACCTCCCTAAGTAAATGTCTGCAACCGTCTGGTTTAACCCAAACTGATCGAAGTGTCGAAGTCTCAAGCAGTTGCTTGCGGACGCCGGTCGTGACGCCGAATATCGCCACTACATAGATCAACCACCCACCCTCGCCGAGCTTCAAGACCTGTTCTCAAAGCTCGACATCGCACACCCCTCACAGATGATGCGTAGCGATTTCACCGTGTCTGACACACCTGAATCTTGTTTATCTGCTATAGTCGATAACCCAAGTCTTTTACAGCGACCCATTTACATTGACTCAACAAAAGCTGTAATTGCTCGTCCTCCAGAATTAGCTCTCTAGTTCATGGAACAATCTTTCCCTTTTACCGTCCATTATTAATGAACATCTCCCTCTTACTTAGCTCCATCCTCCTCGCCTCACCGCAAAGTGCTCTCGATAGCACTGACGTGGCGCAATTCGTTGAACAAGCCGGCGTCCGTGAATTTACAGGCCGCTTAATTGTTCGTCCTCTACAGAATGAAACTACGCGCGATCAAGCATCGCAGTTACTTTCGTCTTACGGCTTGATCGAATACGTCAAGGCTACCGACGAATACGTTATTATTCTGCCTGAAGGTCAAAACGAAAATAGCCTGTCACGGTCTCTTATGAGCACCGGCTTAATGCAATACGCCGAACCTGATTACATGCTCTACCCGGTGAACACGACACCAAACGATCCTAATTTTAATTCGCAGTGGCATCATTCAAAAATGCGCTCAGCCGAAGCGTGGGATTTCGGAACTGGCGATGGCACCTTCATCGCTTGTACTGTTGATACTGGCGTTGATTTAAATCACCCCGACCTTCAAGCTAACTTAGTTTCAGGGTACAACTCTGCTGATAGGGTAGAACAATCAAGCGGTGGCCAAGTCGGAGACGTTAACGGCCACGGCACCATGACTTTAGGTTGTGTAGGCGCAATTGGTAACAATGGCGTTGGAGTGGTAGGCATGGCTTGGGATATCAAGCTTATGCCTGTTCGATGCTCGAATTCATCAGGTGGCGGTGCTTACCTTTCGGACCTAACCGACGGCGCACGTTGGGCTGTTGATAATGGCGCACGCGCTGTTTCGGTAAGCTATTCTGGCGGCGAAAGCGGCAGTGTAGAATCGACCGGATCATACGTTCGCAGTCAAAATGGTTTGATGAGCTGGGCATCCGGCAACGGTGGCAATCGAGTTAACGGCTCCGATCACGCAAACGTGATCATGGTTGGCGCGACCAATTCCTCGGACAGTCGCACAAGCTGGTCAACATACGGTGACTGGGTTGATGTTGTGGCTCCTGGAGACAGCATACGCACAACTACAAACGGTGGCGGCAACGGTGCTGCAAGTGGCACATCCTTCTCAACGCCTATCGTGAATGGTGTGATTGCAATGATGATGATTGCCAGCCCTAGCTCAACGCCAAACGAAATCGAACAAATGTTGTTTGATAACTGCGTTGACATAGGTTCAGCAGGCGAGGACATCTACACCGGCCACGGACGCCCGGACTTCTTCGGCTGCATGGAAGCGGCTGACGCTGCTGGCGGCGGTGGCAGTGGTGGCAACAACACTATTACACTAACCACTACGAGCAATAATCCTGCAGCGGGTTCAAGCTTCTGGTTAAGTGGATATGATGCTCCAGCATCTGCGCCTTA
>JAQWRF010000029.1 GCA_029243845.1 Planctomycetota bacterium
GCCAACGAATATATTTTAGTGCGCCCGCATTTGGTCGCAATAACCGGAGTCGAACCTTCGCCGGGCATGATTAAGAACTTGTTAATCTTGCCAACCGGCGGCGGCGGATTTTCTAGTGGTCAACGTATTGCGATTGGCGCCGTCTGGGGAAACTACCCAGAAAAACGTTACCCGATGGTCGAATTAATCTCGCACGAAGCGGGTCACTCGTGGGTGTTGCCATATGCCGAGCCCCTTTGGAATGAACCCATTGCCACCTACCTCGGCATCAAGGTTGGCCAGCGTTTAGGGATGCCAGAAGCGGATGCTACTTTAGCACGGGCAATTGCCAACGCCCGCAAGTTAGACCCCGATTTAAATGAAATAGATCCACTAGCAGAAGACGCACCCCGTAATTTGATTTGGGGAAAGTCTTACTATGTTTTCGAGCAACTCGAAGAAAAATATGGACCAGGTGCGATGGCCAAATACTTCCAAGCTAAGCGTCAACTGCTTAAAGAAGGCGGGGCGCGTAATAGCTACACCATGAATGAGTGTGTCGCCGTATGGAGCGCAGCCGTCGGCGAAGATTTAGTTCCGTGGTTTCAGTCTTTGGGTTTTTCAGTGACTAAGGTGTCGTTAGACTAAGCGAGTGAGCAAACTGCGACCTACACTGCTACTCGTTCTCGACGGCTGGGGCCATGCGGCGGCCAGCGAGTCGAACGCCATTACCCACGCGCCGGCTGATAACTTTTTATCGTGGTGGGAGAAATACCCGCACACCTTATTGTCCGCCAGTGGCCACGAGGTAGGTTTGCCAGCTGGGTTGATGGGCAACTCCGAAGTGGGGCATACCAACATCGGAGCCGGGCGTACCGTTTTCCAAACTATCTCGCGCATCAATCAAGATATTGATGACGGCAGCTTCGCACGTAATGGTATGTTGCGTAATGCCATCGAACATGCGCGCGCTAACAACACTACATTGCATCTGTTCGGCTTGCTCGGTAACGGCGGAGTGCACTCCTCCGACAAGCATTACGATTCGCTGCTCGCCTTAGCAAAGTCGATGGGCTTAAAGTCAGAGCAAGTAAAAGTACACGCCTTACTTGACGGTCGCGACACCGCGCCGCGTTCCGCAGATAAGTTCATTAAGCAACTTGAAGAAATGTGCCGCATCCACGGTGGTAGCATAGCCAGTATTTGCGGACGCTACTCTGGCATGGATCGCGATACTAATTACGGCCGCACCCAATTGTTTTGGGATGTGATGGTAAACAGTAAGGCACCATTTGATGCTCCGAGCGCCAACAGCGCACTACAAGACGCTTATGCACGTGATGAAAGTGACGAATTCGTGCAGCCGACATTAATCGCCGGCGGCGCATCTATTCAGGATAACGACTCAGTGATTAGCTTTAACTTTCGCGCCGACCGGGTGCGTCAAATATCCGACGCCTTTTTAAACGGTGGCGACTTTGCTCCACTGAGCCGTGTACGTCGGCCATGTGTAAAGTACACGACCATGACGCAATATCGCGAAAGTTTCGATTGCGCGGTGGCTTATCCGCCTTTAGAAATTAACTCTACCTTAGGCGAGGTAATTTCCGACGCCGGTTTACGCCAGTTCCGTTGCGCCGAGACCGAAAAGTATGCGCACGTTAGTTTCTTTTTCAACGGTGGACGCGAGGCTGAATTCGCTGGTGAAGATCGGCATTTGGTACCGTCGCCTAAAGTAGCGACTTACGATTTAAAGCCCGAAATGTCGGCCTACGAAATAACGGCTGCGGTGCTGAATAAGCTAGAAGCCGGTGAGCATGCGCAATATGTGATTAACTTCGCCAACTCTGACATGGTGGGGCACACCGGCCTTATCCCGGCCGCTGAAGCCGCGGTGCGCGCCGTTGACGCTTGCCTGAAGCAGATTGTCGATAAAGCGCTAGAGCTCGGAGGAACGGTGGCTATCACTGCAGACCACGGCAATGCTGAACAGATGCGCGACCCAGTTACCGGCGACGTCCACACGGCACACACGATTAACCCGGTGCCGTTGCTGCTCATCAGCGATGCATTCAGTGGTGTCGAAATGCGTGAGGGAGTTCTTGCCGATATTGCGCCGACCTTGCTTAAGACAATGAATCTAGAGCAGCCCGAGGTTATGGACGGTCAACCGCTGTTCTAGTTTTATTTGACCGCGACGCTACAATTTGCTCCCTATGAGCGTCTCCTGCGGCATTGTTGGCCTACCTAATGTAGGCAAATCCACCATCTTTAGCGCCTTAAGCGAAGCTAAGGCCGAAGTGGGTAATTTCCCTTTTTGTACTATCGACCCTAATACTGCGATCGTTGAAGTACCTGATCAACGTCTATTTGAAATCCACTCGCGCATCAATACGCAGAAAGTGATTCCGGCGGTGGTGAAAGTTGTCGATATTGCGGGCCTGGTAAAGGGCGCAAGTGAAGGCGAGGGCATGGGCAATAAGTTTTTATCGAACATCAAAGAGTGTGATGCCGTCATGCAAGTGGTGCGTTGCTTTGGTGGCGAAAAGGTATTGCGCGACGAAGCGATCGACCCATTGAGTGATATTGAAATCATCGAAATGGAATTAGCACTTGCCGACTTGGCAACGGTCGAACGTAATATTGCTCGCTTAGCTAAGAAGTTGCGCTTAGGTGATAAAGAAGTTTCTTCTCAACACGAGACCTTCGTGAAAGCGCAAACTATTCTTGCCGATGGACATCAACTACGTAGTGCCGAATGGAAGCCCGATGAGCTTGCGCACCTCAAGCCGATGTTCTTGATGACTATCAAGCCAATGCTTTACGTGGCAAATGTTGCTGACGACGATCTCGATGGTGAAAACGAATGGTGCCAAGCCGTGGCTAAGCATGCCGCTGAACACAATTGCCAATGGATCCCTATTTGTGGCGACCTCGAATTAGAACTGCGCAATCTCGATGCCGAAGACCGTGACATGTTCATGGAAGACCTCGGTGTTGCAGAGCTCGGTCTTGGCCGTTTGATTCAGTCGGTTTATAAACTACTTGGCTTGCAAACTTATTTCACCGCGGGTGAAAAAGAAGTGCGCGCCTGGACGATTCATCAAGGCGATAGCGCCCCGGTGGCTGCCGGTGTCATTCACACGGACTTCGAGAAGCAGTTCATTCGTGCTGAAGTTTACTCGGTTGATGACCTGGTCGCGCACGAGTCAGAGCAGGCGATTAAGGCTGCAGGTAAGTTGCGCACTGAAGGGCGCGATTATCAAATGCGCGAAAGTGATGTCGTGCATTTCTTGCTCGGCGGGTAATCAACCCACTAGCGTATCTAATTCACCTGACTTGTTTAACTCAGCCAAGTCGTCGAAACCGCCAATTAGATTGTCGTTGATTAAGATTTCGGGCACCGTCATGCGGCCGCCGCAACGCTCAAGCATTTCGTCAGTGCGCTCGGGGTTGGTCGACAAGTTGATTTCTTCCCAGGTAAGTCCTTTTGATTCGAGCAATCGTTTGGCAAGGGTGCAGTATGGGCAAACGTTTTTAGTGTAAATTTCTATTTTTGTCATGGTGCAGATATAATATATCCTCCTCATGGAAAATCAAGACATAGCCAAAATAATTACTGACGCCATTAGTGGTGCCAGTTGTGAAGTAACAGATCTCACCGGTACCGCCGATCATTGGGGGGTAAAGGTGGTGTGGTCAGGTTTTGCCGAGCTGCCTTTAATCCAACAACACAAAAAAGTGATGGAGGCCGTACGTCCTTATATGACAGACGGCACTAACGAAATTCACGCCGTGCAAATAAGCACCTTTTCTGAAAATGACTGATCTCAAACAACAACTCGAGCAAGCAATTGCTGACAATCACGTTTTGGTTTTTGCCAAGGGTAATAAAATGTTTCCGCGTTGCGGTTTCTCAAAAGCAGTCGTCGAGGTATTTACCGAGGTAGGCTGTGACTTCGAGGTTATCGATATCTTTGAGCATCAAGACATTAAGCCGACATTAATATCTATTACCGACTGGCCAACTACTCCACAGATTTTCATCGGTGGTGAATTCGTTGGCGGTGGCGATCTCGTCCGCGAGCTGCATGCCCGCGGAGAGTTAGCGCCGATGGTTGCTGCTGCTACTGAATAAGTAGGGTTAGCAAGTTCGAGTCGTCAACGCCAGCGCCGTTGATTGCGCCGCCTTCTACATATGCAATAGTGTTTGATGCCACCGACATCGGAATCGTGAAGCTGATGGCCGCTTGGCCGTTGGCGTCGGCAGTTCCTCTGTGTACTATTCGATACGGATTACCAATATCGAAGGGGTGTCCGAAAATGATGGCACCGTTATTATGCAGGCTAACCAATACGCCAAAGGCTGTGTTTGGCTGCATAGCACTCAAAGTGTAACTGACGGCTTGCCCGCGCTGGCCTATGGTTGAACCTGACAACGTCAAAGCGTCGCTCGAACCTCCGCTACCACCTAGGGTGTACAGCTCAAAGTCGTCGATATTCCATCCGCCGAATACGACACCACCGTCAGATTTTAATCTGAACTCGATTTGTACGGACGCGTTGTTATCTGCGTAGCTTGAAATGTCAATATCCTGCATTTGCCACGAGGTGTCGATTAGATTACTGCCCGCAGGATTGCTCCAAACGAGGTTACCATTCACGCGAATTTCTGCCTGGTCATATTGGTTTTCTTCTATGGTGAGCCAACGGGCAAATGCCATAGTTACTCCAGACTCTCCAGAACAATCAATGACGGGTGAGGTTAAGGTGTTTTCTGCATTAGACTGGTATTCGCCATTCCATCCGCTTGGGCCAAGATCGTTGCCCCAGACCTTTAATCCTGAGTATGCACTGCTTGGGTCACCTGCTTGACCATTAGGTACATTTCGTTGCCAATCGTCTTGG
>JAQWRF010000082.1 GCA_029243845.1 Planctomycetota bacterium
CGTTGATAACGACTTTAAAATATTACAAGATGAGATGCAGCGACTATGGTTTGACTCAGATGCGTGTTCGCCATCATGGTCGACCGATGCCGATACCTTTCATCAACAAGCAGACCTTGTTGAAATATGGGAGCAACTGTCCAAGCAATACCACCTCAACCGTGTATTCGTTGAGGGTGGACCACGCTTTATCCATTCGCTGATTCATCTCGGACTGGTTCACGCCATGGTTAAGTATGAAGCGCCATTGCTGTTTGGTGGTGGTATGCCAGCTATTGCTGCCGACGGGTTTGATAGCCCTCAGCAGGCCATGCGTCTCGAACATGAATTGCGTCGCGACCACGACGGAGACTTACGCCGTGCTTGGTTAATAGCTTAGTTCGAGGTCTTGCAGTAATTCCATCGAGTCGATTTGATCACAACTGCTTTTGACTAAAGCTAGGTCTAGCCGCGCGGGATGACTGCAGAAATTGCGTTCGCCTAAAAACAAACACGCTTGCGCTAGACGCCGCAATTGCTTGCGTCCGATGCAATCATAGCCACCAAGCCAGCTAAAACTTGCGCGCGTTTTGACTTCGACTATCGCCAAATTACCATGAGGGTCTTTGGCGACAATATCTAATTCGGCGAACGGGGAACGGTAGTTACGCTGCAGCACCTTCCATCCTTGGAGGGTGAGTTGTTGGCAGACATAGTCTTCGCCACGCTTGCCGATGGTCTGTTGTGTGTTACTGCTCATATTGCTTAGAGCAGCAACAAACTTTATTTGCCTTGCTCAGGAGCTTGTGTAGACGCGCGGCGACTCACAGCGACACGGTCAAATTTCATCCGTGTGCTATCGCTAACCTTCAGTGTGATCGTGTGCTCGTCAAGCGAGGCAATTACGCCGTGCAGACCACCAGCGGTGACCACGTCGTCGCCCTTAGATAAATCACTTTGAAATTGAACACGTTCTTTTTGGCGCTTCTTTTCAGGGCGAATAACGAAGAGGTACATGAAGCCAAATAAAATGGCGATCATTACCCAGAAGCCCATGCCACCGCCTGGGGCAGTTGCGGTGCCGCCGACGTCTGTTTGAGCGACTTCGGTCGTAGCTTGTGTGGATTCGGCTTTACCGTTAGGGGCAATAGTAATCTGAAAGTCAGATTCGATGGTATTGGTGGTGTCTAGGGCAAACATTTCGATTGAAGTTGGCATGTTAATGAGGAGTGAGCGATAATGCGTCGAGCTATTCTAGCACATTGACCATCATGGAATCCAAGCGTGTACTTGTCGCTCTTTCGGGAGGCGTTGACTCTAGTGTCGCTGCTTACTTACTTAAGAAGCAGGGCTATGAGGTGATTGGTGTGTTCTTGCGTAACGGCGTGGCAAAACCTGCTGCCTCTAGTTCTAATAAACAAGGCTGCTGTTCGGTAGAAGATTCGCGCGACGCTGCTCTGGTTGCCGACCATCTAGGCATTGACTTTCATGCTATCGATATGCACCAAGAGTTCGAGTCCATTATTGACTATTTCGCAGAAGAGTACCAACAAGCGCGCACACCAAATCCATGCATGCGCTGTAATCGCGACATCAAATTTGGCAAACTTTGGGATTTGGCAGCAGCGGTTGGTGCCGAATATTTAGCAACCGGGCATTACGCGCGCATCATCAACGTTGATGGGCAGCATCAATTGCATCGCGGCGTCGATATTAGCAAAGATCAATCCTATGTGGTTTTCCCGCTTGGACCAGATACGCTGTCTAAAACTTTACTGCCTATTGGCGGGCTCGACAAAACCCAAACGCGTCAAATAGCGAAAGAGGCTGGTTTGCAAATTCACGATAAAGCAGAGAGCTTCGAAATCTGCTTCGTGCCAGATAATAACTACCGTGAGTTGCTTGCTTCACGTGACCAGCTTGGTAAACCAGGCCGCATCATCGATGCGGAGGGTAAACAACTCGCAACTCATAGCGGTCATGCGGGCTTTACCCGCGGACAGCGCCGTGGTTTAGGTTTTGCCTCAACCAAGGCAATGTACGTTATTGATATTGACCCGCAAAGCGGTGACGTCCTGGTTGGCCCGCGTGCTGCGACTACATGTAGTTCTCTTACGGCTAATGATTTCCATTGCTTCGGCCTCGAGCTAAACGTCGGCGACGAATGGCACGATGTCACCGTTCAATATCGCTCGGCATTCCAGCAATTCCGCGCGGTATTGAAATGCACCGCTCCCGGAACCGTGCAAATAGATTTCATCGATAGTGTTGAATCGATTAACCCTGGTCAGGGTGTGGCTGTTTATCGAGGCAATCAATTGCTTGGCGGAGGATTTATTGCAACGGTGAGCTCGCAACATTTTTTGCAGGTTTGATGCTTTATAGATCGTTATTCGCTCTGTCGGCCGCAGCTTTCGCACTGTCGTTTTTACCGCCTAACTCTACTCACGCAGGCAACACTTGGTTCTTGTTCGACCAGTCGCTCAGCGCAGGCGCTAGTCGTCCTTTAAGTGACTACAGCGCGTTGCCGGGTTTCCCATTAGATGAGTGGGCGGCGGCGTCTAGTCATGATAGGGTGCGGGTTTTCCCCACAGAGCAATTCTCAAATTCTAGTGACTTGTCATTAGCTTTAGCTGCTATGTCGCAACTGCTAGTGCCTTCTGACCGGCTGTATGTGGTCAGCGACGGCCGTGCTTTGTCGAAGATAGAGGATGACGTCTTAGAGGGGGTAGACATCGTTCACCTACAGTCGCCAACCTTCGGTGTGGTTCGCCACATTCAGTGCCCAACTTTTTTTGCTGGGCAATCCTCTTTGCAAGTGGATATTTTGTTGCACGACAACTTGACAATCCCTTTGCAGTTTGCTGTTGAAAGCCAGCACGAGATGCTGACCGTCCCACGTTTTGATTTTTTGCAAGAGAATCACCTGCAGTTGACTCTGCGGCCACTCACCAGCGATAAAGACTTTGAATTCGATATTACCCTAAACGGAGAAATTGTTGAGCACTTCGTCGTTGCGTATACTCAGCTGCCACCGCTCAAGTTGTTGACACCACCGGTAAGCGCTCAGCAGTTGCAAGAACTATTGGCTTCCGGCGTTTCTTGCGTCGTCGAATACCCGACGGCCTCGTCAATCGATGCTGTCGCCAAGCAGTACCGCGCATTCACTTCGCAGCGAGAATCACGGCCTACTGTGATTTGCTTGCTTGATGTTTCCGGAAGCATGGAAGGAGCCGGGCTCGATCAAGCTATCCGTGCTTTACAGGACATCGGCAAGGATGAAGGGGCAGTCAATATTCAAGTGATACCGTTTAGCTCAACACTACAGCAACCCTTAACAAATCTCGCAGAATTAAAAAGCATCCAAGCTTTCGGAGCCACGGATATCGGCAACGCGCTTGAGCAGTTAAGCACTTTAGATTATTCGCCACGACAAATTGTCATCCTCAGTGACGGCCAAAGCAAAGCCCCGTCAAGTGGATGGCGTCCACTGGTGCAAAAGCTCTTCGCGGAAACGCCCATTTCGGTGTTGCCGTGCAGCGCTGATGCTCAACTTGAATCTTTAGAACAGCTGGGCAGTCTAGTTACTGAGGGTCACTTGTTGGAACGCTTACGCGCTGAGGTAGACCGTGCGGCATTGCGCAATCATTCGGTGGGTCACTTACAAGGCGCAAACTTCTTTGATCTCGCGAAGCAGTTTTTATTGAAAACGGCACATATCGTTTTCGCTTTAAATCCACGCAGCAACGCCCTATATTTTGATGAGCAGGGTAATCCGCTAGTGGCGGTAGATATTTATTCTAAGGCACGCTTGTTCTCAGTGGCCGGAACTTGCGACTCAGAAGCCCTCCGACAATTGGCAGAGATTGAGAATAGCATGCGCCAGCACAAAAAATTACGGCGCACCAACGATGGTTTGCTCATTTACTCGAGCGTAATCCCTAGTGTAAAGCAACACGAATATTTGCGGGAAGTTCGATTGGTTGATGCCACTGCAAGTCAAAACTTGTACATAGCCGACATAGATCCGTCTGAAATCGTAGTCGTTGGCGGGGTAGGACTCGATAGAGCACTTTATCTGCAACCGCGAGTTTCTCTCGAATTCAGCGCCTCGTCGCAGCGATTCACAGCCTGGTTGGAAAGCCGTTCCTTGGCGAACAAAGAATTTAATATATTGGCATTGTTTTGCGCTCTGTCCCTGTTTTTAGCCGGCTATTTCGTCTATCATCGTAACTGAGATGACCGAGCTTTTCTTCTGTAATGTATGTCAACAATCTGTGCCGCAGATTAGCCTTGATACTGGTAACGCGGTTCGCCATGGCGACCGAGTGATTTGTCCTGACTGTGCCGACACGTTGGTAATAGCTACTGAGCTAGAACCGAGTAAGAGAGAGTGGTCCATTTCGCCAATTGTGATTGTGTTCTTCACGATAACTTGGGCGGTGTTCGCCTATATGTATGTGGAGCAACAACGATTCTTTGATGCTGTTACCGCATCGAACAAAGAGGCTGTGTCGAATAATAACCGACTCAGCGCAGCGAATACTAGATTGGAACGCGCACTTGAAAACAAAATAGGCGACTCGGCAACTCGCGCAAAAATAGAGCGCGATAAATTGACTAGCGTAATTGAGAATGGTGACAATAAATTGCGCGATGCATTGTCTCGCCAAGCAAATGCTTTGGCTGAATTCGAGTCGCTACCGTCGCAATTTTCAGCAATGTCAAGTAAGTTGAATTTGTCACAAATCGAAATATCTACTATCGCCGACAGTGCTCGGGAAATCCGCGCCGGGCAGCTCGTGTTGCGTGACAAAATTTCAGCTGTAGAACGTCAGGTTGCTGCTGCGCCAACGCCTGTTGACGTTGAAGAATCATTCTTTGACTCGCGCGTGCAAAGTATTCTTCAAGACTTAGAGAGCAGCGATCCTAATACTCGCTTCGCCGCCCTTGAAGATATCGCTGACCATAATGACCCTAACTTGGTGCCGTATGTAGCGCCCTTGTTGTACGACAGCTACGAGTTCTGTCGCTATCAAGCCGCCACCACTTTGCGTCAATGGTCGGCACTGTCCGCCACGCCGCAGTTGATTGAGGCCCTTGATGACACTTTCGAATTTGTGCGCAAAGAAGTGAATGCTGCCTTGGAAGCAGTCACCAAAAACAGTGTTGGCTACAACCACAAAGAC
>JAQWRF010000094.1 GCA_029243845.1 Planctomycetota bacterium
AACACCGCAATATGCACCGGCAGCTCAGACTGTGCGGCCACCTGAAACATATTTGATTTAAACTGGCGAACTTCGCCACCAGAAGAAGAGGTGCCTTCTGGGAAAAAGATAACTCCGCTGCCCGCATTAACTTTATCGGTAATCCCTTTAATGGCTTCGACCACGCCGCGGCGCTGAGTGCGGTTAATAAACACGGTTCCGGCGGCGCGAATTAGCGGCCCCATCACTGGCCACTTTGCCAACTCGGACTTACCCAAGAAGAAGCCGTCGACTTGCGACCACAAAATCATGACGTCTAAATAACTAAGATGATTGCATGCCAGTAAGTATGGCGCCGCAGGTTTTGGGCCACTGCTCACCACCTTCACGCCCATGACCAATAACGTGCAGCGCGACCATACGCCGAGCATCGCGAGCAATAACTTATCTGCCGTACTCGATGAAACTATTCGAACTAGCGGCGGCAGGAACAAACCTAAGACCAATACTGCCAATACCCCGAGCCCAACTATTAAACGAAGAATCCCGCGCGTATGGGCAAGGAGAAAACGCAGCATTAAGTTCTAGCAGAAGCGCGCTCGGCAGACAAAGCCGCGAGATGCTCGGTGGCATCTGGTGTTGGGTAACAGCCGGTAAAACAACCTGTGCAAAACTCTTTAATCTTGTCGTTGCCTTCTCGGCCTCCATCGATCATGCGCTGAATGTCTAAGTAACACAATTCATCTGCACCAATCTCGTCGCGGATTTCGTCCAGGCTGCGATTGGCGGCCACAAAGTCGTTGTCGGTTGCCATGTCAATGCCGTAAGGGCATGGAGCAACCAAGGGCGGCGACGTCGAAGCAAAGTAAACTGCTTTCGCTCCTGAGGCGCGGGCAATTTCAATAATCTTACGCGAAGTATTACCGCGCACAATAGAGTCGTCGACAAGTAATACCACCTTGTCTTTAAACTCGAGTTGGATCGGATTTAATTTACGACGAATGGACTTTTGTCGCTCTTCTTGATTGGGCATGATGAAGGTGCGCCCGATGTATCTATTTTTTGTAAAGCCTTCGCGGTATGGAAGCTCTAACTCTTCGGCGCAAGCCAAGGCCGCGTCGCGCGCACTATCCGGTATTGGAATAACCACGTCCGGGGCCGGGCGCCCCTCCTCTTTCCATTGTTTCGCTAAAGCAACTCCAAATCGACGACGCGATTTGTAAACGCTGACCTCGTCTAAGAAAGAGTCTGGTCGCGAAAAGTAAACGAGTTCAAAAATACACGGGGTGTGTTTTTCTTCTGCTACTTGAATGAACTGTGGCTCTTCGCCAGGAACAATAACCACAGCCTCGCCGTTGCGTAAATCGCGAACACGCTCGAAGCCAATGACATCAAATGCTACCGACTCCGAAGCGATTGCCCACTCGGTGCCTTCGTCTGAATCGCGACGGCCCAACACACATGGCTTAATGCCGTGTGGATCGCGGAAGCCAAACATTACCCCTTCGGATAAAATTCCGCCCACTGAGTATGCGCCCTTTGCGCAATCGAAAGCAGCCTTCACCGCGAGGCCAACGCGTTCGGTAATATCGTCGGAACGCAAAGTGCGTTGCATGCCTTGCGCGAAAGCGTAAAGGATTGCCTCAACATCGCATGACGATTCGAGAACAATATTATCATCTGGGAATTTACTTTTTCGCAAATCAACCCAGTTGGTTAAGTTGCCGTTATGTGCCATCGCAACACCGAACGGAAAGTTAATGTAAAACGGCTGCGCATCTTCTTCTGCGCCCATGCCTACTGTCGGGTAACGCACATGCCCTATCGACAAA